>NZ_RAVY01000126.1:0-29623 GCF_003611625.1 Corallococcus sp. CA054B | reverse complement strand
CCACCTGGACGAAGGCCCCCGCCGCCACGCTCATGACGCCGCCGCCCGCGCCGGTGAGCAGGTCGAACCCGGCCTCCGCGATCCACCGCGCCAGGGGGACGACCCACTCTTCGTGAGAGTGCGCCCCGGAGCCGAACACTCCGATGATGCGGCGGTGTCTGCGCATGACTGCGTCCTCCCCGAAAACCTGGAACTACGTGAGCCCCTGTTCCATGCGAATCCCCGGCCAACGCCGCAAGGGCTCACGGACCGGCGTGCGTCCTGGCTCCCGTCCACCCGTGGAAGGTGCGCGGCGCGAGCGTCGGCCAGCCGTCGCTTCCCTCCTCCCGGAGCGCCAGACGTTCCCGCACGACCCGTGATGTCGGACCCCTCCTCTACCTTCCTCGCAGGTGAGCAAGGAGGCTGCCCATGTTCGACGCCTGTGGAGGTTGTGAGCGCCGTGGCACCGCCGGAGAGGTGTTCGACTGGTGCGCGCACTGCGAATTGTCCCTGTGCCCCGGCTGCCTCCAGCGCGGCTGCTGCGGCAGCGTGCCCGCGGACTCCGGAAGGGGCGCCCCCAGGGAGCTGCCCGACCCGCCACCTCCCGAGCGGGAGGTCCTCCCGGAGGACTTCGGGGGCCGCTGCTGCACGCACGCCCGCGCGGTGGCGTGCTCCTGCGCCTTCCACTGGGTCTGCACGCGCCACGGCGACCTGCACGTGGGCACCCACGACTGAGGGCGTTGACACACGGGCGGCCTGTCCACGAGGTTTCCGCCTGCTTTCAGGCATTCCCGCCCGGACACAGCACGGAGCACGAACACCATGGGTCTCGCCGAACGGTCGGAACTCGCCGCGCTCAAGAAGGACGCCCTCGACGCGAAGGTGACGGAGCTGAAGGAGGCCGCGGCGGGCGCGGACATCCAGGTGACGCTGGACGAGGCGAGCTTCACCACCGTGGCCGCCATCCAGATGCTCCCCAACGGCGTCTTCGACCGGCTCATCGACGACCTGAAGTCCGTCTGTAGCGACGCCATTGGAAAGCAGGCCGTCCGGGAAGGCATCCAGACGTTGCACATCGTCCACAAGGAGGCGCCGGGCTTCACGCTGGAGCTTTCGGGCGGCACGCTCACCCTGCGCGCGAAGGTGGACGGCTCCCTCGGCGAGGACCTGCCGGGCTACGGCCAGTACCGGGCCTTCCTGCTGAAGACGCTGTAGGGCCGCGCGGCTTCACGGACCGGAGGGACGCTTTGTCAGCGGTGTCCTCCGGCCCGGGTCATTCCGTCCGGCTCAGGGCACGTCCAGCGCGACGCCCTGCCCCGGAACGGCCATCACCCAGCGGACGACGTCCGGCTTGCCGCCGCAGGTGACGCGCACCTCGAACTCGCGCCCCGCGGGCATCTGGCTGGACAGGGGCGTCTGGCCCTCCAGCACCTGCGAGCCGAGCGCCACGCGGCAGCCCTGGGCACCGGTGACGCTGAGCGTGCCCCGGGCCTCCGCCTGGGGCGGGGCGTCCGCGAGCGTGCGCAGGTCGATGTGCTCCGACTTCGGCACCTTGCCGAAGCGGTGCAGCTTGCCGTCCACGGCCGTGGAGATGAGCCAGCCGGAGGTGCCCTCGGGCAGGCCCTGGCTCGCATCCAGCCGGACGCCGGACACGTAGACGCGCTCGCCCTCCTGGGCGTTGCGCACCTCCACGCCGCCCTTGGGCAGCAGGAACACCAGCGCGAGCCCCGCGAGCACCAGGCCCACGGTCTGGAAGCTCTTTCCTCGCGACACGCTCCGGTCCACGTCCTGGGCGTTCTTGATGCTGACGTCGTCGCGCCGCAACCGGGAGCGCTCGCTCCGGGCCTGGAGATAGGACACCCCACCGCCCACCAGCAGCACCCCGCCCACCGTCGCGGGGATCCACGCGCGGCTCCGCACGGTCGCTGACGTGGAGACCTCCGGCGCGGTGGGCACGGGTGAGGCGCGCGTGTCCGGGGACGTGACGGGCTCAAGCGGCGCGGTGGCCACGGGCGGAGGCACGCGCACGTCCTGCTTCGCCAGCTCTCGCAGCGCCTGCTGCCGCACGGCCTCGAAGCGCTGCTCCACCTTCGGCGAGACCTTCAAGGGCAGCTCCGCCCCGGGCTGGAGCAGCAGGGCCACCCGGAAGGCGGCGCCGGAGGACTCCGTCCGGCCCAGGTCCGCCAGGATGACGCCCTCGTAGAGCGCCAGGAGCACGTCGTCCGCATCCCCCGAGGAATGCCGCCGGGCGCGGGACAGCTCCGCCAGCGCGCGTTCGTATTCGAGCTCGTCGTAGAGCTGGCGCGCCGCACCCACGTGCGTCTGGAAGGGCCCCGGTTCCTCGGCCCGTGCCCCGGAGGGAACGAGCACGAGCCCCACCCCCAGAAGCCACGCCAGCACGAGCCTTCGCATCTGGAGCCTGAAGCCACATCCCTGCGCGCGCATGAAGTCCCCCCGTCGTCGCGAGCCCCGACTCTACAGGCGAGCACACACGGCAAGTGAACCCCTTTCATCTCCGGGTAGGCACTCCCCATACACAGGGAAAGAGGCCTGACGGAGCGCGCGCTCATCTAGGGTGCGCGAAACGGCCTCTTCGTTCCCACGTCCGTGAGCCCTCCATGCGCGCGCCTTCCGTGATGCGTCTTGTCCTGCTGTCCGTGCCCCTCTTCTCCGCGCCCGCGTGGGCCATCGAGCGCTGCTCGTTCCAGGGCAAGCCCATCAACCTGGACAACGGCAACTCCACCGCGAACCTCACCGGCACCGTGCGGTGCGTGGACGAGGACACGAAGAAGGAGACGCACACCGTCTCGTTCAAGAACGGCAAGCAGGACGGCTGGGAGGTGCGCCGCTGGTCCGACGGCCGCGCCGTGGAGCAGGAGTACAAGGCCGGCAAGCGCCACGGCGGCTTCAAGCGCTACGAGGACGGCCGGCTGGTGGAGACCAGCCATTACGTGGACGACAACGAGCAGGGCGAGTCGCTGCGCTACCACCCCAACGGCAAGGTGTCCCGGCGCGTGGACCGGCAGCCAGAGGACGAGAAGAGCACCTACGCGGACTACGACGAGGCGGGACGGCTCACCAAGGCGGGCTGCGGCCTGCGCTCGTCGTGGGAGGCGGGCCTGAAGGACTGTGTCTGGAAGGGTCCCTCGCCGCTGGTGTTCTTCCATCCGAACGGCCAGAAGCGCGCCGTCATCCCGCTGAAGAACGGGCGGCGCGAAGGCGTGACGGAGCTCTTCGACAAGGACGGGCAGCGCACCGCGACCAACGCGTACTCCGCGGGCGTGCTCGACGGCGTGAGCACGCGGTACGCCGCCGGGAAGGCCCTTACCTCCACGACCTGGGTCCAGGGTCAGCGGGAGGGCGATGAGACGGAGTTCTTCAACGACGGCGGCAAGAAGCAGGTCGTCACCTGGAAGGACCGCCAGCAGGTGAAGCGCGTGGAGTACTTCCAGAACGGCGAGCGCAAGCATGAGCTCGTCGTGACCGGGGACCGCGCGGTGGAGTCCTACTTCGAGGACGACGGCTCACTGCGCGAGCGGCGGAATCTGATCAAGGGCGACTTCCACAACGGCTTCGACCCCGACGGCGTGACGGAGGCCTTCTTCCCGGACGGCGGCACGGAGCGCCGCGAGCACTACGTGAAGGGCAAGGCGGAAGGCCGGCGCCAGGTGTGGGCGGAGAACGGCACCCTCGTCGAGGATTCGCAGTGGACGAAGGACCGCGTCACCACGCGCAAGCGCTGGAACCCCGACGGCGGGCTCGTGGAGGACGAGGCCTTCCACGAGGACGGCTCGCGCAAGAAGAAGTAGCAGGCGCGCGAGGGAGCGCCGCCTTGACGGAGGATGACGGCAAGATTACTGCCATCATCCATCATGACCCAGAAGACGGAGCAGAAGCAGAAGTCGCATGACGCCATCCTCGCGTCCGCCGCCACGCTGCTCCTGGAGCGAGGCATCCAGGCCAGCTCCATCATGGACGTGATGAAGGGGGCCGGCCTCACGGTGGGCGGCTTCTACGGGCACTTCGACTCGAAGGAGCACCTGTTCACGGAGACCCTCCGGAGCACCGCCCGCACGGAGTGGAACGCGCTCCTGCGCAAGGCGAAGGAGGACGCGCCGGACGCGCCCGCGCTGAAGGTGCTGGAGCGCTACCTGTCGCGCAAGCACCGCGACGCCGCCACCCCCACCTGTCCCCTGCCCAGCATCACCGCGGAGGTGTCGCGCGCGGGGGAGCCCTACCGGGGCGGGCTGGAGGCGGAGCTGCAGGAGTTCGTCCGCTCGTACGCGGAGCTGCTGCCGTCCGGGGCGCGGCGCCGGGAGAAGGCGCTGGCCGCCATCGCGCTCATGTACGGCGCGCTGTCGCTGGCGCGCGCCGTGCGCGGCACGAAGCTGGGGGACGAGTTCCTGGACGCGGCCAGGAAGCTGGGCGCGGAGCTGCTGGCGAAGGAGGGGGCCTGAAGCCAGCCCCCTCCCCGGCTCACATCAGTCGCGCTGGATGGCGCCCTTCGGGACCAGGATGACGACCTCCTTGCAGTCCGAATAGATGATGGAGTTCATGGACTGGTAGTTGTGGGTCGTCTTGCCGCCGTTGCGCACGATGCCCATGTCGTTGCCCTTGGAGCCGCCGCTGTAGTCCCAGCCGTGGCGCGACTGGAAGATGATGGCGCCGTCCGGCACCTTCCCGTCCGCGACGAGCTTGCGGTACTGGTCCGCGGTGACGACGTTCGCGGTGGCGTTGCCGTACGGGCTCTTGATGGCCTTCTGCTGGGCACCCGGGAACGGGATGGACTCCCAGCCGTTGCGCAGCATCTGCGCCATGCCGCCGCGGGGGTTGTTCGGGTCGTTGCCCGTCGCCGCCGGCGTGTTCGGGATGCCCAGCCGGGTCATGTTGTCCAGCGTGGTGCGCACGCAGTAGCCCGTCTGGCCGTTGTTCAGGCGCGACGTGGCCAGCTTCTGCAGCGTGGGGTCGTTGGTGTTGATGCGGACGCCGTTGCCCAGCACCGCGCCGTTGTTGTTCGTGCCCTGGGTGTTGGTCGTGCCCTGGGCGTTGGTCGTGCCCTGGGTGTTGGTGGTGCCGCCGGGGCGGTTGCCCTGCAGCGCCCGGAACGTGTCGGGGCCGACCTGGCCGGCGTTGTTGCCCGCCCGCACGCCGTTCGCCCGCTGGAAGTCCTCCACGGCCTTCTTCGTCACGGGGCCGAACTTGCCGTCCGCCGGGACGCCCAGCATCTCCTGGATCTGCTTCACCGCCGGGCCCTGCATGCCCTCGCGCAGGTTGTTGCCGCCCGCCGTCACCTGGTCCATCGAGGGCGCGGCGCTCCACGTCTTCGCCCCCGGCCGCTGGGTGCTGCTCGCGGGCTCGAAGGTGTCGGCGTTCCGCGACGGGCGCGTGGGAGTGTTGGTGTTGGTGGTGCCGGCGTTCGTCGCGGCACCGCCGAAGTGCGGCGCCAGCGCCTGCGCGCGCGCCCAGACGTCGTTGGAGTAGTCATTGCCCGTGGTGCCCTGGTCCATGCCCGCCAGGGTGCGGACGTTGCCCGGACCGGAGTTGTACGCGGCCACCGCGCCACGAAGCTGCTGCGCCTCGGACCAGTCCGGGTGCGCCTTCTTCATGTCGTTGACGTAGCCCTTGAGGATGCCCGCCGCCTGGTCGATGTGCTCGGCGCTGGTGGGGCCACCCTTGGTCGTGTGGTAGCGGTGATCCACCTGCATCACGCCAAAGCCGTTGCCGCCGTCGCCGTGGCCCGTGCGGTCCAGCGCCGCGCCCGCGCGCGACTCGCGGCTGGCGATGGCGGCCAGCAGCGCGGGGGGCAGGCCGTGCTTCGCCGCCGCCGCCTCGATGTTGCCCTTGTACTGCTGCAGGCGCGCCAGATCCGTCTGCGCCATCTTCGTGGACGCCGCCACACCCGGCTGCAGCCCGTCCTGCCGCGCCGTGCGCGCCGAGGCGCCCGTGGGCTGGTACTGGGACAGGATGGCATTCGGGTTCGCGCTGGTGCGAACCGCGCTCGTCGTCAGCGCCTGGGAACGATTCGAATAGACAGAGTTCGTGCGCTGGGACGTGGTCGCGGAGAGGCTCATTCGGGGATTCCTCGTTGGAGGCTGTGATTCCTGCCCCGATTATCCAGACCCCTCCCCGTGAGTTGCGTGAGATCTGGAAATAAAGATCTAACAGTTTAACCAGTGCGTAATTTTCCGCTCAAACTTGTCTGGATTGGGTGGCTCGTCACGAATGGGCAACGATGACACCCCGGGTCTGCGTGGCTTCACAGCCATTGACCCGGGCTTTTGGTGAAAAAATCCAATCACACACCACGAATGCAAACGGGGCCTGTTCCCGTGAAGGAACAGACCCCGTGCGGCGCTACAGGTCTGTGACGCGGTGGATCAGACGAAGGGCACGCCCGGGATGTCGTCCGGGATGAGGTCGTCGAGGAAGTCCTTCACGCCGTTGAACGCATCCCCGGCCAGCTCGCCCACCTCGCCGCCGAAATCCGCCAGGGCCCCGAGCGCTTCCTTCGCGCCCTCGATGCTCTTCTTCGCCAGGTCGCTCAGGTGGCCGACGGCGGCCTCCGCCAGCTGCCCGCCCACGCCGGCCAGGTCCTTGAGCGCGTCCACGCCCGCGTCACCCAGGTCCGCCACGGCGATGAGCAGCTCCTTGCCGCCCTCGGAGAGGTTGTCCTTCCAGGCCTTGGCGACGTTCTTGAAGGACTCCACGCCGTCCTTGAGCAGGTCGCGGGCGAAGCCCTTGGCCCACTCCAGACGCCGGCCGCCGAAGTCGATCATGTCCTTGAGGGCGCCGGCCGCGGCGTTCGCCAGCTCGCCGCCCTTGCGGGCCAGGTCGGACAGCGCGCCGCCCACCCACTCGCCGGCCTTGGTGAGCGCCTCGCCGGGGTTCTCCGCGATGTACTTGAGCGTCTCCACGGCCTTCTCGCCCGCGTTGGCCAGGCCCTTCACCAGGCCCTCCGCCAGCTTGGCGCCCGCGGCGCCCAGGTCCTTCACGGACTCCCAGGCCTTCTTCGCCAGCTCGCCGCCCTTGGCCAGGGCGTCGCCAATGGCCTCCTTCGCCTTGGCCGCGGCCTCGCCCGGGTTCTGCGCCGTCCAGGCCAGCAGCTCCAGGCCCTTCTCGCCCAGCTCCTTGGCCTTGTTCACCGTGTTGGAGACGAGCGTCGTCGCCCCGTCGATGAGCTCCCTGGCCTTCTCCTTCGCGGCGCCGGTGAGCTTGTCGTAGCCGGCCTTCAGGTCGTTCAGCGTGGAGACGGCCTGCTTGTAGAGCGCCTTGCCGGCGTCCGTGGCCAGGTCCAGGCCGGAGTTCACGACGCTCTTGATGCCGTCGAGCGCCTTCTTCGCGGCCTCGCCCGGGTTCTGGGCGATGTACTTGAGCGTCTCCAGGCCCTTCTCACCCAGCTTCTTCGCGCCGTCGATGACGTTGTCGAGGACCTGCTTGGCCTCCTTCGCCAGCTCGCCGCCCTTCTCGATGGCGGTGTTGAAGGCCTCCGTGGCCGCCTTCACCGCGGCCTCGCCGTACTGGGACGGGTTGCGCACCACGTCCGCCAGCTTGTGGATGACCTTCGCGGCCCCCTTGAGGCCCTCGCCGGCCAGCTCCGCCTGGGACACGCCCACGAACTCGGCGGCCTTCACGGCGCCCTTGGCGGCCTTCTCCACGCCCCACTGGATGAGCTGCGCGGTGCCTTCCGGCCCGTAGTACGCGGCCATGTGCGCCAGGCCCGCGGGGCCCTGCGCCGCGGCGCCCGCCAGGTTCACGGCCTTCATCCAGTCCGGGGCCTTGTAGCCCTTGGGGTCGGCCTCGTACTTCGCCTTCTCCTGATGGAAGCCGATGTCCATCGCCAGCTCGGCGGCGCCCAGCAGCACGCTGGCGCCCACGTCCACGGCCACGCCCACGCCGGTGAGGTCCAGCGCGATGCCCAGGCCCGCGTCCGCGACGTTCAGCGCCGCGGCGGTGTGCGCGAAGTAGCCCAGGTCGTTGTTCTTGCCGTGCAGCTCCAGGGATTCCTTCTCGAACTTCGCCGCGTCGATGGCGTTGGGCAGCGCGCCCGCCACCGGGACGACCTTCGCCAGGTTCTTGAAGACCTTGCCGGCCACGTCGGCGGTGATCTCCACGCCGATCTTGCCCAGCACCTTGTCCATGACCTTGAGCCCCTGGCCCACCAGCTTGCTGCCCGCCTTGTCCAGCAGCGGGCCCAGGGTCTTCACGGTGGTGTTGAGCGCGTCCGCGCCGAACTTGTCCGTGAGCTTGAGCAGCGACTTCACGGCGGCGGAGTCCATGTCCGTCACCAGCTTGGAGACGATCTTCGCCGCGTCGTCGTCCAGCTTGCCCGCGAGCTTCGCGAACTGCTCCGTGGTCTTCGGATCCGACAGGACCTCGTTGAGGACCTTGTGCTCCATGCCGCCCAGGGCGCCCACCAGCTTCTTGCCGGCCTCGGCGTCCACCTTGCCCAGCTGGCCCACCAGGTTGTCCAGGGCCTTGGGGTCGGTGATGCCCTTGAGCGCGGCCTCCATGGACTCCGGACCGCCCAGCCTGGTGGCCGCGGCCTCCAGCTTCTTCAGCTGCTCCGGCGTGAGCTTGGACGCGAGCTGGGGGTCCAACCCCTTCACCTTCACGTCGGCCATCCGCGCGCCCTGCTGGGCCACGTCCGTCGGGTTCTTCACGCCCGCGTTCTTGAGGACGTCCGCGAAGGCCTTGAGGTCCTTCTTGAGGTCGGGCACCTCCGCCAGCAGCTGCGCGGCGGCCAGCGCCTTGTCCTGCGTGGACGCGTTGGGGTCCACCAGGGTGATGGCGGCGCCCGCGGCGCGCAGCGACCCGTCCAGCTTGCGCAGGTCATTGGCGAGCGCGGGGAACTTGTCCCCGGCGAAGTCCTTGAGCGCCTTGCCCAGCTCCAGCGTGGCGGTGGCCTTGTCCGTGGCGGAGGCGTTGGGGTCCGTCCACTTGCCAATGGCCCCCACCAGCTTCTCCGCCGCGGGCAGCCCCTTGAGCGTGGTGTCCAGCACGCCCTTCAGGTCCTCCGGCGCGAACGTGTCGCCGGTGACCTTCGCCAGGGTGAGGGCCGCCTGCGCCTTGTCGACCTTGCTCGCCTTGGGGTCCGTCAGCTTGCCCAGCGACGTGAGCGCGTCCGAGTTGGTGGCCAGCTTCGCCAGCTTGTCGTCCTGGACGCCCAGGCGCTCCAGGGCGTTGGGGACCGTCTCCGGGAACTGCGAGGCCAGCTCGCCCAGGGCGGTGGCCTTCTCGGAGAAGGAGCCGGTGCCCAGCTTGTTGAGCGAGTCGTAGGCCTTCTTCAGGTCCTCCTTGCTCTTGTCCTTCAACTCCGGGAAGAGCTTGGGCAGCTCCTCCGGCTTGTCCGGCAGCGCCTCCGCCTTGGGCGGCTTCGGATCCGCCGCCGGAGCGGCAGCGTTGACGTCGGCCCGCGCCGGGACCGCGCCGTTGGCATTCCCCGTCACCGGGCCGCTGAGGGGACGCGCATGGCCGCCAGTGGTGCCCAGCGGCGTGGCGAACGGGTTGGTCGTCTCCCCCGTCAGCCGGTTCACCCCGTTGCGGTTGTTCTGCGCGCCGCCCGAGGAGAACCCGTCATTGAAGAGCTTCACCGTGGGCTGCTTCGTCTGCTGCTTCGCGGCGGCCTTCGCGGCGGCTTCGGCGGCGGCCTTCGCGGCGGCTTCAGCGGCGGCCTTCGCGGCGGCGCGGGCAGCGGCCTCGGCGGCGGCGCGGGCGGCGGCTTCGGCGGCGGCGCGAGCAGCAGCGGCGGCGGAACCATCAATGGGGGTGGTCATGAGCGGAACTCCTACCTTTTCGAGAATCGAGAAAGTCCCCGGGATTCTCTACATTTCAAGTCGAATGTTGCCTGACTCCCGGCAATCACGTGAATCCCGGAGCGATGCAGGCGATACGCCGGTGTCGCTCGACGGGTTACATGGATCGCGCGGGTTCCTGATGACGCAGGATGGCATAGCGGACGCTATGGATTTTCCAGGGGACGCCCCGCTCCTGTCCGGCCGCGTCATGCCCTCCAGGGCGATTCAGGCCCGGTCTTCGGAGCGGAGCATCCACTGGCCCAGGCCCACGCACCCGGCGGAGGTGAACAGGGTCAGCGTCCACGCGACGCTGAAGGGGGCGTCCAGGGACATGAGCACCGGCAACGGCGCCCACCCCGCGACGAAGGACGCCGGGGTAAGCCACAGCGCCCTGAGGCCGCGCGTGAGCGCCTGGATGAGGCCCAGGGCGAGCCCGGTGAGGGCGAAGCCGACGAACAGCGCCAGGCCGTAGGCCTTGTTGAACATCAGCATGTAGACGCCCAGCAGCGGGAAGACATGCACGAGGCCAGGGAGCCAGACGAGGAAGGCGGTCAGCATCCAGCGGCGTGACGGCGGGGGCTTGGACATGGGCCCCAATCCAGCCCAAGTCTGGAGCCCTGACCATTCCCCGCCAGCGGACACTGTCCGCCAGGGCCAGCTATCGCACCAGGACGCGCTGGGTGCCCAGTCCGTCAATGAGGGCGATGACGTCGTTGGGGGCGCGCTCGAAGAGGCCGGGGGTGTAGTTGCGGGAGGTGCCCGTCCAGATGGGGCTCGGCGCGGACCAGGTCTCGAAGTTGGTCGTGGTCAGCACGAAGCCCACGTGGCAGCTGCGTTGCTCCACCGGGGCGCTGGAGAGGTCGGGCGGACCGGCCTTGTCCTCGTCGGTGCAGAACGCGACGCCCACGGGGCCGTTGCCCACGCGGATGGCATAGGGGACGTAGGCGTTGTAGCGGCGGCCCGAGGCCGGGTCGATGCGCGAGGCATACACCGTGCGGCGCAGCGAGTCGTCCCAGGTGCGGCCGCCGTCCCAGGACTGCACGGCATTGATGACGTTGGCGCGGGCGCCGCCGGTGGGGAACGCCTCCACGCCCTCCACCACGGCCATGATGCGGTCCCCGGACAGCTGCACCACCGTGGGCATGCCCTCACGGCTGAGCGCGCCGGCCCGCTTGTCGCGCGACACGGTCACGGTGCCGTACGCGTTCCAGGCGCCGGTGGTGCCCCGCCGTCCCTGCATGGCGATCCACTGGTGGCCGGGGAAGCCGCCCTGCGCGGCCAGCAGCTCGGAATCGTAATAGACCTGCAGGTCGCCGTTGCCGCGCTGGAAGAGGAAGGGCGCGCCCACGAAGCGCGTCGTGGGCCCCACGACGGTGCTGTCGTAGACCCAGCTGTCACCGTCGTTGTCGCTGCGGGTGATGGTGACGCGCCACTGGCCTCCGGCGTACTCGCGGAAGGCACAGAAAAGGGTGTGCGTGCCGGGGATGGCGCGCATGGTGACGTCGCCGAACTCCACGTTCGGATTGTTGGCGACGGAGCCGTGCAGCGCCCAGCTCGCGCCCCCGTTGGTGCTCGTCCACACGTCGATGCCGTGCCCCCAGCTAGCGCCGCCGATGAGCACGCCATCCGCGCGGCGGGTGATGCCCCGGATGGGCCCACCCCCACCCGGCATCAGCACCCGCCAGCCTCCCGCCGGAAGCTCTGCCTCCACCCGGGCCACGGACAGGGAGTCCTCGACGGCCTCCTCCGGCGCGCAGGCACCGAGCGAAGCCGTCAGCAACATCCACATCACCAGACCGCGGGAGGGAGCGTTCATGCCCAAGAGCCTGCGCTCCCTGGATTCCAAGCATCAAGCGCCAGGGCCGTAAAACCCCCGGCCGCGTCTACAGCTTGACCTGGCAGGCCTTGAGGTTCGTGCTGCTGACGCCGTTGCAGGCGTAGCTCTCCCGGCAGTCGGACTCGGAGTCACAGACGGGCGAGCACATCAGCGTATCCAACTGGCGCGTGCACAGCGTGCCGGACGGACAGCCTCCGCCCTCCCCTTCCGCGGTGCAGTCCTGCGCGCAGAAGGTGCCGGGGAAGTCCCTGCGGCAGGAGAGGCCGGAGTCACAGCCGTCCTCGCCGCAGGTCTCCCCCACGCCGCCATCGCTGTCTCCACAGGCCAGCAGGGGGAGGAGCGCCAGGAGGGGGAACAGCACTCGGGTCAGTCGCATGCGAAGTCCTTTCAATCACATGCGGGGCCGGCCCCCCGCGCGGCCCGAGCATGCGCGCCTTCGGGGCGACGCGTCCAGCGACGCGTCTGCCTTCCGTCAGGCCGCGAGCAGTGCGGTTCAGAGCGGCTGGGTGCGCTGGATCAGCCATTCGCGCGCCGCGCCCTCGACGAGGGGCTGGAGCCGTTCACGCACGGTGGCGTGATAGGCATTGAGCCAGTCCACCTCCTCGCGGGACAGCAGGGCCGGGTCCACCAGCCGCGTGTCGATGGGGCAGAGGCTCAGCGTCTCGAAGCGCAGGAAGTCGCCGAACTCCGTCTTGCGGTCGGGCACGGCGGCGATGAGGTTCTCGATGCGGATGCCCCAGCGGCCCGGGCGGTAGAGGCCGGGCTCGTTGGAGGTGATCATCCCCGGCTCCATCGCCGTGGTGAGGTCGTTGGACAGGACTTGGGAGAAGCCGTGCGGCCCCTCGTGGACGTTGAGGAAGAAGCCCACGCCGTGGCCCGTGCCGTGGCCGTAGTCCAGCCCCTCCGCCCACAGCGGCGCCCGCGCCAGCGCGTCCAGGTTCGGGGAGCGGGTCCCCCGGGGGAAGCGGGCGCGGGACAGGTTGATGTTCCCGCGCAGCACCAGCGTGAAGTCGCGGCGCTGCTCGGGCGTGGGCTCGCCCACGGGGACCACGCGGGTGATGTCCGTGGTGCCGGACGTGTACTGGCCGCCGGAGTCGATGAGCAGCAGGCCCTGCGGCTTCTGCCCCGGCAGGCACACCGTCGCGTGCGAGTCTTTCGTGGCCCGGTAGTGCGGCATGGCGGCGTTCGCGTTGAACGCGGCGATGGTGGAGAAGCTGAGCGAGACGAAGCCCGGACGCCGCGCCCGTTCCGCGGAGAGGCGCTCGTCCACGGTCAGCTCGGTGATGGGCTCGCGGCCCAGGGCGGACTCGAACCAGGCGAAGAACGCGCACAGCGCCGCGCCGTCCTGCTCCATCGCGTTGCGGAAGTGCGCGAGCTCCGCGTCCGTCTTGCGAGACTTGGCCACGGTGGACGGATTGAGCCCCTCCACCACGGTCACGCCCCTGGGCACCGCCTGCCGCAGCCCGTGGGTGATGCGCCGGGGATCCACCAGCAGCCGCGTCCCGTCCGCCAATGCCGCCAGCGCGCGGGCCGCTTCGTCGTACGGGTGGAGGGTGATGCCGTCCGCCTCCAGCGCCGCGCGCAGCGCGTCCGGCACCTTGCCCGCCCCGATGAACAGGCGGGCTCCACCGGGCTCCACCAGCAGGTGCGCGAGGAACAGCGGAAGGTGCTCCACGTCCGCGCCGCGCAGGTTCATCAGCCACGCGACGTCATCCAGCGTGGAGATGAAGTGGTGCGTCGCGCCCAGCACGCCCATCTCCGCGCGCACGGCTCGCAGCTTGTCGGTCCGTGACACGGGCGACAGCGCGTGCGCGAACACCGGCGCGGCGGGCAGGGGCGGCCGGTCCGCCCAGGCCTCCGCCACCACGTCCAGGTCCGTGCGCAGCACCACCCCCGCCGCGGACAGCTGCGCGGCCGCCGAGCGCGCCACGCCCAGCCCCAGCACCGCCCCGTCCACCGCCACCGTCTGCCCCTGCGGCACGTTCGCGGCCAGCCAGTCCAGGTGTGACTGCCCGGGCGCGTTCATCGTCCGCACCGTCGCGATGCCGCTGCCCTTCAGCTGGGCGTCCGCCTGATCCCAATAGCGGCTGTCCACCCAGAGGCCGGCGTAGTCCGCGGTCACCACCAGCGTGGCCAGCGAGCCGGTGAAGCCAGACGCCCACTCCCGCCCCTTCCAGCGGGCCGGCACGTAGGTGGACAGGTGCGGGTCGCTCGTCGGGACCCAGACCGCCGCCACACCGCGCTCCCGCATCACCTGCCGCACCCGCGCGATCCGCTCGCGCGCCGCGGCCCCCTGCGTCTGCTCAAGGCCCATGGCTTCCTCCGTCGTTGCGACGTGCGTCCTCATGCCGCAAACCGCGCGCCTTTTCGAGGCCCCTCACGGGCAGGAGGGACTGCCGCCCGGGTCAAGACCGCCGGGAAGACGGCTGTTTCTCGGAAGACGCGGTGCAGCATCCCGTTGCATCGAGAATGGGCGATGTGTTGTCCATTGACGGGAAAGCGCCGCGTGGGCCTGGGCCCACTGCATCCGGGTGCTTACCAAGCGGTTGGCCGCGGTGAGGAGCACGCGGCCGGCTCCACCCGTCTCCTGAAGCAGGCCTGGATTCCCACCGTGCGACGCGTACTCGCCATCCTTCCCTACGTTCCGCTGCCTTCGGATACGGGCGGCACCCTGCGCACGCTCGAGCTGGTGCGCGCCCTTGCCTCGCGCTTCACGTTGGACGTGCTCGCGGTGCACCGGGCGGGCAACGACGCCGAGGGCTTCAGGCGCTGGCTGGGAGAGCTGGGCGTGCCGGCCTCGCGGCTGCACCTGGTGGACCTGCCGCGCGTGGCGCCCGAGGAGACCTTGAAGAGCACGCGGGCCTTCCTGCGGGGCACGCCGCTCACCTACGTCCGCTTCGCGCGCCAGAGCGTGCAGGACGCCTTGCGCCGGGTGCTGGCGGAGCGCGGCCCCTTCGACATCGTCCACTTCGACCACCTGCACATGGCGCAGCTGTTGCCGCTGGCGCGGCGGCTCAACCCGTCCGCGCACATGGTCATCGACGAGCACAATGTGGAGAGCCAGCTGCTCGCGCGGATGGCGCCGCTGAGCCCGCCGCCGATGCGTCCGTTCCTGAACTGGCAGTTCAAGCGGGTGGAGCGGCTGGAGCGCGAGTGCGTGAGCCAGGCGGACACCGTGCTGGCGTGCTCGTCCGTGGACGCCGAGCAGCTGCGAGCCATGGGAGCGAAGCAGGTGCAGGTGGTGCCCAACGGCGTGAAGCTGCCGGACTTCGCGCCCCGGGAGACCCGGGGCGACGACCTGGTCTTCGTGGGCTCCATGGACTGGTGGCCCAATGAAGACGCGGTGCTGCTGCTGGCGCGCGAGGTGTGGCCGCTGGTGTCGTCGGAGCTGTCGACCAGCAAGCTGATGGTGGTGGGCCGCAGTCCGCCCGCGTCCGTGCGAGCCCTGGAGAACGAGCGGCTGGTGGTGACGGGCTCGGTGCCGTCGGTGGCGCCGTACCTGGCGCGCGCGCTGGCGACGGCCATTCCTTTACGCGCGGGCAGCGGGACGCGCCTGAAGGTGCTGGAGGCCGCGGCGGCGGGAGTTCCCGTGGTGGCCACGCGTCTGGCGGTGGAAGGGTTGCCGGTGGTGGAGGGGCAGCATGTCCTCCTGGCGGAGTCCCCCGAGGAGTTCGCCGCCGCGCTGCGCCGGCTGCGCAAGGATCCGGATCTCTGCAGCCGGCTCGCGCAGAACGCCCGCCGCATGGCGGAGTCCTTCGCATGGGACGGCATCGGGGCCGGGCTGGGCGAGCTCTACCTGAACGCGGTGTCCGTGAGTGGCGAAGCGAAGAAGCCCTCCAGGGCGGAAGCCAACTGAGCCCCGGAGTAGCGTGCGGCGAGCCGCCACAGCACGCCGAGGCCCGCGAACATGGGTTCTGCCCGGGGGCTCGCCCGTCCGGGGCGCACCGAAAAACCTGTCCGACAGTCCAACAGACTTTCGGCGGCCACGGCTGGCGGGGCCTCCTCCGCCCAACCGAGCAGTGGAACCCGGTCCGACTGTCCGACAGGTTTCCGGCGGTCGCCGCTGATGGGAGCCTCCGCCTATCCAAGCCTTGGAAACCGGTCCGACTGTCCGACAGGTTCTGCGCAACCACAGTCGATGGGGGCCGCAGCCCAACCGAGCAGTGGAAACCGGTCCAACAGGTCCTGGGCAGCTGCGGACGGCCGCGGGCCTCCGCCCACCCATCCGGGCAGTGGAAACCGGTCCGACAGGTCTTGATTGGACGGTAGCGGTCGGCAGGCGCTCCCACCTTCCGGGCAGTGGAAACCTGTCCGACTGTCCGACAGGTTCCGGGCGACCGTAGCCAATGGGGTCGCCACCAACCCGGGCAGTGGAAACCTGTCCGACTGTCCTACAGGTTTTTTGGCGGCCACAGCTGGCGGGTGCCTCCGCCCATCCGAGCCGGGAAACCGGTCCGACTGTCCGACAGGTTTTGGGTGGCCGAGGCCGACGGGTGCATCCGCCCGCCCAAGCTGCGGAAACCTGTCCGACTGTCGGACAGGTTTTGGGTGGCCGAGGCCGACGGGTGCCTCCGCCCGCCCAAGCTGCGGAAACCGGTCCGACTGTCGGACAGGTTTTGGGCGGCCGCGGCTGGCGGGAGCATCCGCCCACCCGGGCCGTGGAAACCGGTCCGACTGTCCTACAGGTCTTGGGTGGCCGAGGCCGGCGGGTGCATCCGCGCACCTGGGCCGCGGAAACCGGTCCGACTGTCCGACAGGTTTTGGGCGGCCGCGGCTGGCGGGAGCCTCGGCCCACCTGGGCTGCGAAAACTGGTCGGACTGTCGGACAGGTTTGGCCGCACCGGGCGGATGGGGTGCGGCGGCGAGGTGATGCCTCGGTTGCCCTACCCGGCCGCGACCTGCTCTTCGCGCGGGTCCATCAGGGCGGGCAGGTAGAGGGATTCAATGTAGCGATTCGCCATCCGCTCCGGCGCGTGGTGCGTGACGACGTACTCCCGCGCCGCCTGCGCCATCCGCGTGCGCCAGCCGGGCGCCGTGAGCAATCCCGCGAGCGCCGAGGCCAGCGTGCCCGCGTCTCCCGGCGGCACCACGAGCCCGCGCCCCGTGCCCAGCACGTGGGGCAGCTCTCCGACTCCGGACGCCACCAGCGGGCGCCCCAGCGCCATCGCCTCCAGCGCGACCAGCGGCATGCCTTCACGCAGGGACGGCATCACCACCGCGTCCGCCGCCGCGTACACGCTGCGCACTTCCGAGCGGAACCCCAGGAAGCGCACCGGCAGCCCTTGAGCCTGCGCCTCCAGCGACTCACGCAGCGGACCATCGCCCACCAACAACAGCGTGGGCACCGTGGCGCCAGGTGTCCGGGCCAGCCGCTGCATCGCGTCCAGCAGCACCTGGGGCCCCTTCTCCACCGACAGGCGCCCGACCAGCGCGATGACAGAACCCTCCGGCGCGAGCCCCAATGCCTCGCGAGCCTGGAGCCGCTCCGCCTCCGTGCACTCGGCCGCGAGCGGCAGCGCGTTGGGGATGTAGACCACCGGCGAGCGATGGACATACCGGCGCAGGCGCGCGGTCAGCTCGCGCGATACCGCCGCCACCGCGCGCGTGCAGTTGCCCAGCACGCGCGCGAATCCCTCGTAGGCAATCAGCGCGGGCGTGGCGCCGGTGTCCCCGTGGTACGTGGCCACCAGCGGGACTCCAGCCAGCGCGCTCGCGGCGGCGCCCAGCGTGAGCGACTTGTAGTCATGCGCGTGCAGCAGCCCCACGCCGCGCCGGCGGACTTCCGAAGCGAGCGTCGCCACGGCCATCGCGCTGAAGCGGCCGGGCACCTCCAGCGTCAGCGCGTCCAGCCCCTGCTCCCGAGCCGCGCCCGACAGCACGTCCACCCGTCCGGGCGGAACGAGGCTGCACACCTGCGCGCGCCACGGCGACGGCGTGGACGCGGCCAGCGACAGCAGCGCCCGCTCCGCGCCATACAGGCCGCAGGTGCTGCGCACATGGAGGATGGTGGAGTGCGGCACGCGTGATTCCCCCGTGCCCGCTCACGCCTGGGCGCGAGCCGCGGCCCCCCGGTAGAGCTTCGCGTACGTGTCCACCATCGTGGACAGCGAGTAGCGCTGCGCCTCGCGCTTCGCCGCTTCGCCCAGGCGGGAGCGCAGCTCCGCGTCGTGGGTCAGGCGCTTCACCGCGCCGCCGAGCGCATCCACATCCTCGGACTTCACCAGGAGCGCCGTCTGCCCATCGCTGTGCACTTCGCGGATGGCGGGAATCGCGTGCGACACCGTGGGCAGCCCCACCGCCATCGCCTCCAGCAGCGACAGCGAGCGGCCCTCGCGACGGGACGGCTGCACGTAGACGTCGAACGCGGGCAACAGCTTGCTCGCCTCCAGCAGCGCGCCCGTGAAGTGCACCCGGCCGGACAGCGGAGACGCGGCGGCGCGAGCGCGCAGCGAGGCCTCCATCGGGCCGGGACCAATCATCACCAGGTGCGTGTCCTTCGCGTCCGCGAAGTGGCGCAGGAACGCGTCCACCAGCAGGTCCGGGCCCTTCTCCTCGGAGAGGCGGCCCAGGTAGCCCACCACCGTGGCGTCCTGGGGAAGGCCCAGGCGCTCACGCGCGGCCCGGCGGGCCTCCTCGCCCGTGGCCACCTCCAGCGGCACGCCGTTCTCGATGGTGACCACGTTGGAGAGCAGCTTCGGACTCCAGCGCTCCAGGCTGGCGCGCACCTCGCTGCCGCACGCGACCAGGGACTGGGTGAACATGGCGGCGGCCATGGCCGCGGGGCGCAGCTTGCCCTGCGGCTCCACCGTCTGATGGAAGGTGCCCATCACCGGCGTGCGCGGACGCAGCGTGCGGGTGGCGACGGCGTTGAGCCAGGGGCCTACGTCGTGGCCATGGACCACGTCCGCGCCAAAGGCGTCCACCTCCTGGGCCAGCCGGCGGATGGCCGCGGGCGTCATGCCGGCGAGGCCTCCCAACCAGACCGTGGGGACGTTGGCGCGCTGGAGCAGCTCGCGCACCGGACCGTCCGGCCCCAGGGCCAGCACCACCGATTCGATGCCCCTCTCACGGCCGTGCTGGGACAGCCGGACCACCAGCTGTTCGAGTCCGCCCATCTCCAGGCCATACATCACGTGAGCCACGCGCGTCGGGCGCGCCGTCGGGTGCATTTCGTTCTTCATGGACGCGGCCAAGCTAGGCACGCGCCCCAGCCCCACAACCCCCCGAGGACGCCCCACGGCCCGGCGGATGTCCGGCAGTGGAAGTTCCTTCGCGGTGCGTGAAGGCACGGGGCTGCCCAGAGGAGGAGCGGCCCGTTTGCCCGGGGCTTCCGTCCTACACGAGACTCGTGTGCATCCAACGCCCACAGGCCCCTGGGGGCCCCACCGGAGCCCCTTCTGCGGTGCGGCACCTTCCTGTGCGCCAGCTGCGACGGAGCGAGCACCGGCCTCTGCGAGGACTGCGCCGAGCGCGACGGCTCGGGCGCCCAGCTTCAGCGCGGCCGGAAGCGCAAGGCCGTCGCGTGGATGATCCTCCTCTTCCTGTTCGGCCCGCCCTTCCTCCTCATGCTGGCGAGCACCCTCAACGCCCTGCTGCACTGAAACCAGAAGGTGTCTGGCATTGGGCTCTCGTGTTCGCCTCTCCGCACTGACCATGGCCCTGCTCGGGGATACGCGCCGCGGACGTTCCCTCGTGAGCACGCGTGAGGTCGCCGGCCAGGGCCATGCGTGGTTGCTGGTGCGACCTGAAGCACAAGAGGTGTTGTTTCAATTCCTGGCGGAATTGTCTCGGGGCCCCTGACCTTTCACTGTCAGCCACGCAAGAATTGTCAACCACCCATGAAACACTTGAATTCCGCGTTGATACCATGCGAAGCCACCGTCGCCTTACTCATATCAGGAGTCCGACGTGCTTCGACATGCATCACGCTGGGTGACGACACTCGTGCTGGGTTTCACCTGGATTCAGACGGGCTGTGCCCCCGCCGAACCGCCCACCTCACAGACACCGGAGACGACCACCGCCGAGCAGCCGCTGCTGCCCGGTGAGCGGTCGCTGCTGGGCACCACCGCGCTCCCGGCCGTGACGGCCGCGGATGACAGCGCCGCGGTGGAGCTCGGCGTTCGCTTCCGCAGCGACGCTCCGGGACGCATCATGGGCGTGCGCTTCTACAAGGGCCCGGGCAACACGGGCACGCACACCGGCAGCCTGTGGACGGCGTCCGGGTCGTTGCTGGCCACCGCCACCTTCCAGAACGAGACGGCCTCCGGCTGGCAGGAGGTGCGCTTCGCCTCGCCGGTCACCATCGCCGCGGACACGAACTACGTCGTCTCGTATCACGCGCCCGCGGGGCACTACGCCGTGACGAGCAACGGCTTCGCGTCCGCGCTGGACGCGCCGCCCCTGCACGCCGAGGCGGCCACCAATGGCCTCTACCGCTACGGCACCAGCGGCTTCCCTACCAGCTCGTTCAACGCGAGCAACTACTGGGTGGACGTGGCCTTCCAGCCCAACGACACCACGGCCCCGCGCGCGCCCACGAACCTGGTGGCGACGCCCAGCTCGTCCACCGCCATCGACCTGACCTGGTACGCGTCCGTGGACGGCTCCGGAGAGACGCAGGGCAACGCGCGCTGGCACCTGGTGTACCGCAACAACGAGCTCATCGCGGAGCTGCCCGGCACCACCCTGCGCTACCGCGACACCGGCCTGAATCCCTCCACCGGGTACAGCTACGCCGTGCGCGGCCGTGACGCCGCCGGCAACCTCAGCCCGTCCTCCACCGTCATCATCGCCACCACGCTCCCGAACATGGCCTGCAACCCCTGCAGCCTGTGGACCAGCGCGACGGGCAACCCGCAGTACGAGAACGCCGACGCCACCCCCGCGGAGGTCGGCGTGAAGTTCCGCACCGACGTGGCCGGCACCGTGACGAAGGTCCGCTACTACAAGGGCAGCACCGACACCGGCCCGCACGTGGGCCACCTGTGGAGCGCCACCGGCACGCTGCTGGCCACCACGGAGACGACGCCCGCCGAGTCGGGCTTCGGCTGGCGCGAGCTGTCCTTCCCCACGCCGGTGAGCCTCACCGCGAACACGACCTACGTCGTGTCCTACTTCGCCACCGGCGGACGCTATGCCATCACCCCGTACTACTTCAGCACCGCGGGCGTGGACATGCCTCCGCTGCACGCGCCCTCCACCTTGGAGGCCGGTGGCAACGGCGTTCGCAACCTCAACGGCAGCGGGTTCCCCACGGAGGCGTGGCTCAACACCAACTTCTGGGTGGACGTGACGTTCGTCCCCTCGGAGCCCACCGGTCCCGCGACGGTGGACCTGGCCGTGACGCAGTCATTCCCGGACGGCACGGGCGCCAACGGTGACCTGCTCTTCTACGACATCACCGTGACGAACAATGGCCCGGCGGCCGCCACCAACGTCGTGCTCGACGTGCCCATCCCCACGGGCCTGAGCTACTTCTTCTATTCCGCGAACGCGCCTGGCATCAACGGCAGCCACTGCGGGTTCTTCAGTGACCTGCAGTGTGGCGCCCCCATCCTGGCGCCGGGTGCGAGCTTCACCATCCACGTGCAGGCCATCCCCTTGAGCGCCGGGACGTTCGTCAGCCAGGCCACCATCTCGGCCTCGGAGGCGGACTTCGTGCCGGGCAACAACACGCACGCGCTGACCATCCCCGTGGGCCCGTCCACCAACCTCGTCACCTTCGACAACATCCCCGGCCAGGACGAGACCCTCAACGACTCGTATGGCCCCATCCAGTTCGGCCTCAACCGCTGGTACATCGCGTCGCCCTGGGGCGGGTTCGACACGAAGAGCATCTCCTTCAACGGCGGCGGCCTCACCCAGGCCAACCTGGGCATCATCGGCCAGCGTCGCATCCTGGGCCTGGATGCATTCACGTGGGACAGCGGCGCCACGCTCACCCTGAAGTGCATCGACCTGCCCACCCTCACCTTCCCCTTGACGGCGGGCCAGGTGACGCACATCGTCCCCACCTGGACGCAGCCCTGCACGGTCTTCACGCTGATCACGTCCAACGGCTGGGACACGAACTTCGACAACCTGGAGCTGTCTCCGCGCCCCTGAGCGCGTGACGCATGGGAGGGCGGGTATGCTTCGCGGATGCCCGCCGCTCCCCTGCTTTTGAGTGCAGCGACGTCGCTGCTCGCCACCCCGTGGCTCCTCGCGGTGGACTAGGACGGCTTCTCGCCCGAGCAGGCGGCGGCCCGCGAACGCAGCAGCGCCTGTTCCTTCGCGTTGCGCGTGAGCGACGCCGCCCGCTCGAACTCCGCCTTGGCCTCCTTCAGCCGCCCCAGCTTCTGGAGCAGGTCGCCGCGCACGCTCGGCAGCAGGTGGTAGTGCTTGAGCGACGGCTCGGCCACGAGCTGATCCACCAGCTCCAGCCCCACCGCGGGACCGAACGCCATTGACAGGGCGACGGCGCGGTTCAGCTCCACCACCGGCGACGGCGTGAGCCGCGCGAGCACCGCGTAGAGCGCCGCGATGCGCGGCCAGTCCGTCTCCTCCGGCGTGCGCGCCCGAGCATGGCACGCGGCGATGGAGGCCTGCAGCGTGTACGGCCCCGCCGGCCCTGCCTTCTCCGAGCGCTCCAGCGCCGCGAGCCCACGGCGGATGAGGAGCTGATCCCACAGCGCGCGGTTCTGCTCCAGGAGCAGCACGGGCTCACCCGAGGGCCCCACCCGCGCCCGGGACCGCGACGCCTGAATCTCCATCAGCGCCACCAGCCCGTGCACCTCCGGCTCGCCGGGCGCGAGCTCCGCGAGGATGCGCCCCAGGCGCAGCGCGTCCTGGCACAGCTCCGGCCGCATCCAGCCATCGCCCGCGGTCGCGGCATAGCCCTCGTTGAAGATGAGGTAGACGACCTCCAGCACCGACGCGAGCCGCGCGGCCAGCTCCTCGCCGCGGGGGACCTCGAAGGGGACGCCCTTCTCCGCCAGCGTGCGCTTGGCCCGCACGATGCGCTGGGCCACCGTGGGCTCCGGCACCAGGAACGCGCGGGCGATTTCATCCGTCGTCAGGCCGCCCAGCAGCCGCAGCGTGAGCGCCACCCGCGCCTCCGGGGACAGCACCGGGTGGCAGGAGGTGAAGATGAGGCGCAGCAGGTCGTCGCCGACGTCGTCGTCCAGGGCCGCGTCCAGGTCTGGCACCTCCGCCTCCTCCAGCCCATGCCCCAGCTCCTCGTGCTTGCGCGCGAGCAGCTTGTGACGGCGCATCTCGTCGATGGCGCGGCGCTTCGCGGTGGCCATGAGCCACGCGCCCGGGTTCTCCGGCACGCCCGACACCGGCCATTTCTCCAACGCCACGACCAGCGCGTCCTGCGCCAGCTCCTCCGCCTGCCCCACGTCGCGCACCATGCGCGCAAGCCCGGCAATGAGCCGGGCGGACTCGATTCTCCACACCGCGTGCACCGCGGCCTGCGCCTTGGACATCGTCACGGCGCGAACTCAATCAAATGCACGTCGAACGGGCGCCCCGGAAATCGACAGGGGGTTCGATTTTCCGCGAAGACAGCACGGCCCCGGGCCTTCCATCAGAGGAAGACCCGGGGCCGTCACCTCACGCCCGCGCCTCGGCCGCCAGGCCAGCGGCCGACTCCGGCACCGGCTCGTACGTCCCCAGGCGCATGCTCGCCACGGCGCGTCCCTGCGTGCGGCCGCGCAGCGCCGTCACGTAGCCGAACAGGCGCGCCATGGGCACCCGCGCGGACACGCACCGCGCCGCCCCCTTCGCCTCCATCCCCAGCACCCGTCCCCGCCGCGACGCCAGGTCGCCCAGCACGTCGCCCAGGAACTCCTCTGGCGTCACCACCTCCACCTCCATCACCGGCTCCAGCCCCTGCACGCCCACGCGCCGCGCGGCCTCCTGGAGCGCCAGCGAGCCCGCCACCATGAAGGCCTGCGGCGTGCTGTCCTTCACGTGCGTGTCCCCATCCACCAGCCGCACCTCCACGTCCACCAGCGGCACGCCCTCCCGCATGCCCTTCGCCATGGCGCCGGCCACGCCCTTCTCGATGGCGGGCACCAGCTCGCGGGGGATGGAGCCGCCCTTCGTGGCGTCCACGAAGACGAGCCCCGCCCCTCGCGGCGCCGGCCCCACGTCCAGCACCACGCGCGCGTACTGCCCAGGCCCACCGGACTGGCGGACGTGGCGGTACTCCTGGCGCACCGCGCTCCGGAGCGTGTCGCGGTACGCCACCTTCGGCTGTCCCACGCGCGCCTCCACGCCGAACTCCGTCCTCAACCGGTCCACGACCACCTCCAGGTGCAGCTCACCCATGCCGGACAGCAGCACCTGGCCGCTCTCCGGATCCACGCCCAGGCGCAGCGACGGGTCCTCCGCCGCCAGCCGTTGCAGGCCCTCTTCCAACTTCGGCAGCTCCGCGGGGGAGCGCGCCTCCACGGCGAGCTGCACCACGGGCTCCATCACGTTCAACGCCTCCAGCACCACCGGCGCCTCCGGGTCGCACAGCGTGTCGCCCGTGCGGACGCCCTTGAGCCCCAGCGCCGCGCACAGGTCGCCCGCGTGCACATCCGCCACCTCTTCGCGGCGGTTGGCGTGCATGAACATCAGGCGCCCCACCCGCTCCTTCCGCCCGGTGACGGGGTTGAGCAGGACGGTGCCCGCGCTCAGCGTGCCCGAGTACACCCGCAGGAAGACAATGCCTCCCACGGCCTTGTCGCTCATCAGCTTGAACGCCAGCGCGGTGGGCGGCCCCGAGTCCGACACGGGACGGCTGACGCGCTCGCCGGTGACGGGCGCAAAGCCCTCCACGGCGGCCACGTCCGCGGGTGACGGCAGGTAGCTGACGACCGCATCCAAGAGCATCTGCACTCCCTTCTTCTTGAAGGCCGACCCGCACAGCACCGGCACCAGTGTCCGCGCGAGCGTGCCCGAGCGCAGCGCGCGCTCCAGCTCCTCCGCGGTGATGTCCTCCACCCGCCCGTCCACGAACTTCTCCATCACGCTCGCGTCCAGGTCCGCGCACACTTCAATGAGGCGCATGCGGTACGGCAGCACCGCCTCCATCAGCTCCGGAGGCACGGGCGCGCCGTCGTCAAAGCCGCCGTCGTCGCCCTGGAAGCGCACCAGCCGCATGCGCACCAGGTCCACGAGCCCCTGGAAGTCCGCGCCGTCGCCCACGGGCCACTGCACCGCCACCGGGCGCACGCCCAGCCGGTCCACCATGGACTGCACGCTCAGGGCGAAGTCCGCGCCCACCTTGTCCATCTTGTTGATGAACGCGATGCGCGGCACGCCGTAGCGGTCCGCCTGGCGCCACACCGTCTCCGACTGCGGTTCCACGCCCTGGCTGGCGTCGAACACCGCCACCGCGCCGTCCAGCACGCGCAGCGAGCGCTCCACCTCGATGGTGAAGTCCACGTGGCCCGGCGTGTCCAGGATGTTGATGCGGTGGGGCACGCCCGCCTCCCGCCCGTGCCGGGGCTGCCAGAAGGCCGTCGTCGCCGCGGAGGTGATGGTGATGCCGCGCTTCTTCTCCTGCTCCATCCAGTCCATCTCCGTGGAGCCCGTGTGCACCTCTCCCGTGGAGTGGATGCGGCCGGTGAAGAAGAGGACGCGCTCGGTGAGCGTCGTCTTGCCCGCGTCGATGTGGGCCATGATGCCGATGTTGCGATACCGCTCGATGCGCGTGGTGCGAGACATGGAAGACTCCCGTTCCCGTCCGGGCAGCAAGGCCCGCGGGTGTGTATTGGATTGAGACGCCGGTTGGATGAGAGGAATGGACCGGTGGCTGTCTTCGGGCGCGCACGCGCACGCAGGACCTACAGCGGCACGTCAGGCCGCCACGGGATGGCGCGAGGACACACGAAGGCACCCCCAGGGAGGGGACGGGCGGAGACGGAACTCACGGTGCACGGGCAACCAGCCACGCGCGCACCGGAGGACTCCGGTCCGCCTGCTCAAATATCGAGCAGGACCTCGTGACGGGGGGCGAGGCGCACGTCCGCCGCCGGCGCGAAGGCGCTCAGGACAGGCAGGGCATGGAGAGTGACGGGCCTCATGATGAGACAGGAGTAAGACAGACAGCCCCCGCTGTCAACCCGGCGGCCTCCCCGGGGTCCAGGCCCGGAAATAAATCCCGAAAGAATATCCGCCGCGCCCGCCGTAGATGTGGCGGTTGGCGACAGAAGCCAACCCCTGGTTCCTCCGAGGGGGAAGTATGTCCACGTTCTACAAGCGCCTGCTGACGGCCTCCATGGGTCTCGTCGGCTTGAATGGGTGTGTCTACGGCTTCATCTACGACTCCGCGACGGGCAGCGCCGTGGAAGGCGTGACGGTCTACGTCGCCTCCGGCAGCTGCAGTGGCAGCGGCTGCGGCACCGGGCTCGCGACCCAGACGACGGATTCATCCGGCCTCTTCGTCTTCGACGCCTATGGCAACCGCCACGGCGAGGACCAGGTCCAGCTGATCACCGCGGCGTCCGGCGAGGAGGCGGTGCGGCTCGTCTACTCCCGCTCGGGCTACCGCTCCGTCACCGTCTACCACCGGCCCAAGTACACGACGATGACGCAGGACGGGACCGACTATCAGGTCTCCGCCGTGCAGCCCGTGTACCTGTGCGCGCTCAACGCCGTGGACTCCGACGGCGACGGCGTCTGTGACGCGGCCGAGGCCCGCTACGGCACCAACCCCAACAGCTCCGACACGGACGGCGACCGCATCAGCGACTTCGCGGAGCTGTTCGGCTACGGCGGCGTGGACCTGCGCTACTGGGGCGCGGATCCGCTCAAGAAGGACGTCTTCGTGGAGGTGGACTACTACGCGGACCGCAAGCCCACGCAGGGCGCGCTGGACCGCGTGACGACGGCCTTCGCCAACGCGCCGGTGTCCAACCCCAACGGCACCACGGGCATCGCGCTGCACCTGGTGCTGGACTCGCAGATCGCCGCCGCGGACGTCATCTCCAACCTGGACACCGGTTGGGTGGGCGTCGACACCATCAAGAGCAAGTACTTCAAGTCGCGCCGGGCGCCCTTCTTCCACTACGCCCTGTTCGCGAACACCTACGGCACGACGACCTCCAGCGGCCTGTCGCGCGGCATCCCCGCCCATGACCTCATCGTGACGCTGGGCGGATGGTCCACGCCGGGCGGCACGGAGCTGCAGCAGGCCGGCACCCTCATGCACGAGCTGGGGCACAACATCGGCCTGCGCCATGGCGGCACGGACGACGCCAACTACAAGCCCAACTACCTGAGCGTGATGAACTACGAGTACCAGACGTTCGGCCTGCGCATCGACGGCGTGGACAACGTGCTGGACTACTCGCGCGTCCGCGTCGCCTCCGTGACCGAGACGTCCGTCAATGAGGTGTCCGCCTTCGCGCCCATCGCCCCCACCACGGAGGCGGACCTGGCCCGCATCGGCGTGCGCATCAACGGCGTGCAGCGCGCGGGCACCGCGAGCGCGAACCTGGACATCAACGGCAGCGGCGTCATCCAGGCCGCGTCCTTCGCCTACAACTTCAACCGTGACTCCGACAGCGTGGACCTCTTCCCGGCGTCACAGAATGACTGGCTGGCCCTGGTGTACGACGGCGCCGGGCAGATTGGCGACGGCTGGCTGGGCACCACCCAGGGCCTGAGCCGCCAGCAGCCCTTCTTCGTCGTCCCGGAGAAGACGGACTCCTGCCTCACGGAGCAGATGCTCCTCAAGCGGTAGTCCCCGGCCATCCGTCCTGGCAAGTCATCCCCCGCCGGGCCCCTCTTCACGAGGGACCCGGCGGTCGTTCATCGCCCCCAGGCCCGCGTAGACTGCGGCGCATGTCGCATGTCGCACTCGTGGGCTACGGACGTTTTGGACGCGCGCTGGGAACGTTGCTGGAGGCGGTGGGCGTGGAGCACCGGGCCCTGGACCCGGTGGCGGACATCCCGGAGCCGCTCCGCGCGCACTCGGTGGGTGAGCTGCTGGAAGAGGCGGAGCTGGTGGTGGTGGCGGTGCCGGTGCCCCAGATGCGGGACGTGCTGCGTTCCCTGCGGCCCCATCTGAGGCCGGAGCACCTGGTGCTGGACGTGGGCAGCGTGAAGGTGAAGCCCGTGGAGGCGCTGACGGAGGTGCTGGGCGCGCAGGTGCCCTGGGTGGGGACCCATCCCCTCTTCGGCCCCTTGAGCCTGGCCATGGCCGAGCGTCCCATGCGCGTCGTGCTCTGCCCCAACCCGCTGCATCCGGAAGCGGCCCCGCGCGCCCGGCGCTTCTACGAGGGGCTGGGCTGCGAGGTGATTGAGCAGACGCCTGAAGGGCATGATCAGGTGATGGCGCGCACGCATGCGCTCACCTTCTTCGTGGCCAAGGGGATGGTGGACTCCGGCGCGGCGGCGGACGTGCCCTTCGCGCCGGCCAGCTTCAAGGCGCTGTCGCGCACCATCGAGACGGTGCGCGCGGACGCGGGCCACCTCTTCAACGCCATCCAGCAGGAGAACCCCTTCGCCACGCAGGCGCGAGGGCAACTGCTCACAGCGCTCCAGGACATCCACCGCGACCTGGAGGCGGCGCCCCCGGTGACGCAGGCATCCGAGGCAGCGGGCCTCGCCGCGCCCGGGCTGGAGCCGGAAGCGCCCGCGCCCCGCGAGCCGCGCGAGCACATCGATGCGCTTGACCGCGAGCTGGTGGAGCTGCTCGCCCGCCGCGCGGAACTGGCCCGCCGTCAGCGCCGGGCCCAGGAGAAGGGGAACGAGCCCGCTCGCACGGAGACGCTGCTCGCCGTGCGCCGGGCGTGGGCCCGGGAGCTGGGCGTGGACGCACAGGAGGTGGAGGCCGTCTTCCGCGTCGTGCTGGGCAGCAGCCTGCGATGACGCGGCGCCAGGCCCGGAAGACCCAGGCCTTGCAGCGCGAGGCCGCGGCGGTGAAGCGCATCCTCGAACAGGAAGCGCTTCACGGCGGCACCTATGCGCTGGTGGCCGGCGAGCTTCAGCACTGGACGCGCATGCCCCGCGACGGCGCGCTCGTGCGGGACTTCATGCTGATGAGTGACGGCCTCGCCATCCGCCTCTCCTACTACCTGAAGCGCCATGGCCGGGAGTTCTCCACGCGGGAAGAGGCGGAGTTCGTGCTGTTCGGCGAGGAGTCCAGCGGCGTGCTGGACTGAGCCTCAGAGGTACTCGTCCAGCCAGTCGAACATCCGGTGGTTGGCCACGGCCTGCGCGCCCTCCTGGCAGTGCAGGAGCCCCGTGTCCTGGGTGGTGAAGAGCATGTAGTCCTTCGGGCACTCCAGCGCGTCGAAGAGCAGCCGGGCCTGGCCCTGGGAGAACGCCTCGGCGGTGCCGTCCATCACCAGCGTGCGGCAGCGGATGCGGTGGACGATGGGCTCGTTGTTGAACCGGCGCAGCTCGAAGAGCAGGGCCGACGGCGTGCTCACCCCGTGCTTGGACATCGAGTCCTTCATGTACCAGCGATAGAGGAACACCTGCTCCATCAGCTGGGCCATGGCCGCGTCGAAGGCCTGGGGGTCGCTGTCCAAGAGCGGCATCACCTCCGGGAAGTACATGTTGAACTGCTCGAAGGAGGACTCGCCCCAGTTGAGGACGCCGGGGTTGGGGATGAGGATCTTGATGCGCCGCTCGAACGCGGCGGCGCGCGGCACCAGCGCCCCGCCCATGCTCCAGCCCAGGAGCGCGATGCGCCGCGAGTCCACCCCCGCGATGCACAGGGCGAAGTCCACCACCGGGCGGATGACGTTCTCCCAGTCGTGGCGGAACGGCAGCCCCTGCGCGCGGATGGCCATGCCCTGGCCGGGCGCGTGCACGATGAGGCAGTGGTAGCCCCGCGCGAGCGCCGCGTCGATGACGTACTTGGACTCCTCCGGCCACGCGTCGCGGCCCTGCTGGAAGATGAGCAGCGGCGCGATGCTCCGGGCGCTCGGCGCGCGGAAGAAGTAGCCGGGCAGCGTGGTGCCCTCGTATGGGATGCGCACGGGCGTGCCCGGTATCTTCAGCAGGTGGAGCGCCTTGTTGT
>NZ_RAVY01000125.1:0-30111 GCF_003611625.1 Corallococcus sp. CA054B | reverse complement strand
GGCTGGGAGGGCGTGCTCCTGGACGGGAAGCTGGACCTCTGGGTGGACGTGGCGGCGGGGCAGGGGCGTCAGTCGCTGCGGTTGGATCCAGGCGGAGATGTGCCGGTGCGGCACCGCACGCTGCTCGTGGGCGTGGCGGTGGGTCCCACGTGGACGTGGGGGCGATTGGGCCTGTCCACCGGTCCGCGCGTGGCCGGCTTGTGGTTGCAGCGCTCCTTCCAGTTGGAGCTGTTGGACAGGAACGAGCAGTACGTCACGGCCTGGCCGGGATGGATGGCCGCGCTGTCGTTCCGCTTCAGCCCGGCATGGATGGTGGAGGCGCGAGCGCAGGCGTTGTGGGCCTACGTCCCGGTGGACGGGCAGACGCGCACGGTGGGCTTTGGAGGCCTGATGCTGGCCGGAGGGTACCGCTTCTGATGCGAGCCAGGACATGCGGCGGAGCGCTGGTGCTGGCGCTCGTGGGCTGTGGTGGATTCGACAACGGAGACCTGCGCACGGGCACCGTGCGAGGCCGCGTGCTGGGAGCGGAGTCCGGCGTGGCGCGCGTCAGCGTGCTGGGCCATGAGGAGCTGCGCGCGACGGTGGCCGCGGATGGCCGCTTCGAACTGGACGGCGTGCCTGCGACGTCGTTGGAGTTGTACGTGGTCGCCTCACGCACGAAGGCGGCGAGGACGCCCGTGCTGGCGCAAGGCGCCCAGGTCACCGACGTGGGCGACATCCAGGGGAAGCCCGGGGCCTTCCTCACCGTAAGGGTGCGGGACGAGCAGGGCGCCATCCCACCCGACGTCGAGGTGGAGCTGCGGGGCACGGGAGAAGACCGCGCGAAGGTGGACACGAGCAGCGGCGAGGTGCGCCTGGGACCGCTGCCCGCGGGCTGCTACGCGCTGGAGGTCAAGGCCGACGACCTGGAGGACGTGGAGGCGGAGGTCTGCGTCCGTGAAGGCGAGGAGCGGCTCCAGCCCATCACGCTGCCCGCGGATGACGACGGCGGTGGAGACGACGACGGCGGCAGCGACGACCACGGCGGACGGGACGGCGGCTGAATCGTCACTTCAGGTCAGTGACCCGTAGCGAATCGAGGAAGGCTTCGCCCTCGGGGAACGGGTCAGCCTCGGCGGAGACGACCTGAAGGAAGACGAGGCTTGTCCCCGCGACGATCCAGCGGTCTCGGAGCAGCTCTCCCGGACCGTCTGGCTTCTCTTTTGGAGGCACAAGCCACTCTTGAACGCTCTTGCGCCATTCCCACCCGTACCAGGGGGCGGGTAACCGGGTGAGCTCCTTCTCTGAAATGCCGTATCGCTGGATCAGCGTCACTCGGAGTTGCTCACGCTTCTCTTCTGACGACGCGTGGAGTCCATAGACATTGGTGGCCAGGTCGATGTTGAGCTGTCGGCCCAAGTCCAACTGGTACCACGAGCAGGTGACGTAGGCCGTGGCCTGGGGCTCGATGCGGGCTACGTCAGCGGGGTTGATGTCCTTACATCCGGAATAGACCCCTGTAGGGTCGACCCGAGGTGCTCCAGGAGGCACCCGAGGCGCCACGACGCTCGCCCCGGGAACCGGCTCCCAGCGGACCAACTCCTGAGGCAGCGGCCACTGTGGCCGGACAGGAGCAGCCGTCCGCCCCGCCGCGCAGGCCATGCATGCGAGCGCGAGCAGGCTCGGAACGAAGCGGTTCAACCGGGTCATGAAGATAGGGTACACCCCGGTCCGTGAAGCCCGTGATTCCCTCCCGCCCCTCGAAGGTGACGACGTGAACGACCGACTCCTGCGCACGGCGCGCCGCCAGCCCACTGACACCACCCCCGTGTGGCTGATGCGTCAGGCGGGCCGCTACCTGCCCGAGTACCGCGCCATCCGCGGCAACATCGCGTTCCTGGACCTCTGCAAGAACCCGGACCTGGCCGCCGAAGTCACCGTCCAGCCCATCACCCGCCTGGGCGTGGACGCGGCCATCATCTTCTCCGACATCCTCATCCCCGTGGAGGCCATGGGCATCCACCTGGAGCTGGGCGACAAGGGCCCCCACTTCCCCAACCCGCTGCGTACGCCCGCGGACATCGACAAGCTCGGCGTTCCCGACCCCGTCGAAGGCACCGGCTTCGTCGCCGAGGCCATCCGCCGCACGCGCAAGGCCATCAACGACTCCGTGCCCGTCATCGGCTTCGCGGGCGCGCCCTTCACCCTGGCCGCGTACATGGTCGAGGGCGGCGGCTCCAAGAGCTACATCCAGATCAAGCGCCTGCTCTTCGAGCAGCCCGAAGTGGCCCACCGCCTCTTCCAGAAGCTCACCGACACCCTCATCCCGTACCTCAAGATGCAGGTGGAGGCCGGCGCCAGCATCGTCCAGATCTTCGACTCCTGGGGCGGCGAGCTGTCCCCCTGGGACTTCGAACGCTTCAGCCTCCCGTACCTCACCCGCATGGTGACGGAGCTCAAGGCCACCGGCGTCCCCGTCATCCTCTTCGGCGTGAACATGACCCCGCACCTGCCGCTCCTGAAGCGCACCGGAGCGGACGTCATCGGCCTGGACTGGCGCTGCCCCGTGGACGAGGGCCGGCGCATCCTCGGGCCGGACGTGGCCACCCAGGGCAACCTGGATCCGCTCCACCTCTTCCTGCCTCGCGAGGAGCTGGACGGTCGTGTGAAGGACATCCTCCGCCGCGCCGGCCCCACCGGGCACATCTTCAACCTGGGCCACGGCATCCTCCCGCCCACCGACCCGGACGCCGCGAAGTTCCTCGTGGAGGCCGTCCACAAGCACGGCGCCGCCCTCCGCCAGGGCACGCTCGGCTGAACAATCCCCCGCCCGCCCGACTGGCGAGCAGTTGACTCAAGAATCAATCCGACATTGACGCGGTGCATTGCCCGCCGTTAGAAGCGCCTCACTCGTTTCACAGAGGGTGAGGCACACATGGCAAGCGAGAAGCGCAACGGCCACCGGCGGGTGGCCATCGTTCGCGGACTGCGGACGCCGTTCGCGAAGGCGGGCACCGTCTTCGCGAACCTGACGGCGCTGGACCTGGGCCGGATGGTGGTCCAGGAGCTGGTGCAGCGCAGCGACCTGGACCCCAACGAAATCAACCAGGTCGTCTTCGGACAGGTCATCCCCACGCTGACCGCGCCGTCCATCGCGCGTGAGGTGGTGCTGGCGGCGGGCCTGCCCAAGCGCATTGACGCCTTCACGGTGGCGCGCGCCTGCGCCACGTCCATCCAGTCCATGGTGGCGGGCGCCAACGCCATCGCGCTGGGCGACGCGGAAGTCGTCATCACCGGCGGCACCGAGTCCCTGTCCGACGCGCCCATCTTCACCAGCCGCCCGCTGGCGCACGCGCTGGCCGCGTCGTCCAAGGGCAAGAGCCTGCCGGACAAGCTCAAGCCCTTCCAGAAGCTCAAGGCCAAGGACCTCATCCCCGTGCCCCCCGCCATCGCCGAGTACTCCACCGGCGAGACCATGGGCGAGAGCGCGGAGAAGATGGCCAAGGAGAACGGCATCACCCGCGAGGAGCAGGACCTCATCGCGTTCAACTCGCACCAGAACGCGGCCCGCGCGTGGAAGGAGGGCCTGTTCGACGGCGAGGTGATGCACGTCACCGTGCCGCCGAAGTACGAGCAGATCGCCACGAAGGACAACATCGTGCGCGAGGACACCAGCCTGGAGGCGCTCGCCAAGCTCAAGCCGGTGTTCGACCGCCGCTATGGCAGCGTCACCGCCGGCAACGCGTCCCCGCTGACGGACGGCGCCGCGGCGCTCTTGCTGATGAGCGAGGAGAAGGCGAAGGCGCTGGGCTACGAGCCGCTGGGCTTCCTGCGCTCGCACGCGTTCGCCGCCACGGACCCGGGCGACCAGCTGCTCCAGGGCCCGGCGTACGCGGCGCCCGTGGCGCTCAAGCGCGCGGGGATGAAGCTCGGGGACATCGACCTGGTGGAGATGCACGAGGCCTTCGCCGCGCAGGTGGCGAGCAACCTCCAGGCGCTCGCGTCCAAGGAGTTCGCGAAGAAGGCGGGCTTCAACGCGCCGGTGGGCGAGGTGGACCGGTCCATCCTGAACGTGACGGGCGGCTCCATCTCCATCGGGCACCCGTTCGGTGCCACGGGCGCGCGCATCATCACGCAGGCCCTCAATGAGCTGAAGCGTCGGAACAAGAACACGGTGTTGTGCACCGTCTGCGCCGCGGGTGGCCTGGGCGCCGCGGTCATCCTGGAGCGTGCGTGATGGCGACCAAGCAAGAGGCAGTCGAAGCGAAGCAGGGCTTGAGCTACGACGTCACGAACGGCGTCGCGGTCATCACCGTGGACCAGCCGGGCGCGCCGGTGAACACGCTGTCCCCGGACGTGGGCACCGCGTTCTCGGAGCTGCTCGTGCAGGCGGAGCGGGACCCGGAGGTGAAGGCCGTCGTCTTCATCTCCGGCAAGAAGGACAACTTCGTCGCCGGCGCGAACATCGACTTCCTTCAGACCCTGAAGACGCCCGCGGACGTGGAGGCCATCAGCCGCGGCGCGCACGAGCAGTTCGACCGGCTGGAGGCCTTCTCCAAGCCGGTCGTCGCGGCCATCCACGGCGCGTGCCTGGGCGGCGGCCTGGAGTGGGTGCTCGCGTGCCACTACCGCATCGTCACGGACAGCCCCAAGTCGGTGGTGGGCCTGCCGGAGACGCAGCTGGGCCTCATCCCCGGGGCTGGCGGCACGCAGCGGCTGCCCGCGCTGATTGGCGCGGAGGCCGCGCTGGACCTCATCCTCACCGGCAAGAACGTCAAGCCGTCCAAGGCGAAGAAGCTGGGCATCGTGGATGAAGTCGTGCCGGTGCCCATGCTCAAGGACATCGCGCTCAAGCGCGCGGCGGAGCTGGCGGCGGGCACGCTCAAGGTGGAGCGCTCGCACCAGGGCTTCAAGGCCGTGGCCCAGAGCGGCAAGAAGAAGGGCATCGCCGGCATCTTCCAGGGGCTCATCAACAAGGACCTGTGGAAGGAGGCGGCGCTGGAGGACAACCCGCTCGGCCGCAAGGTGATGTTCGACCAGGCGAAGAAGCAGCTCCTGAAGAAGACGCGCGGCAAGTACCCCGCGCAGGAGAAGGCGCTGCAGGTCATCCGCGTGGGCCTGGAGTCCGGCCGCAAGGCGGGCCTGGACGCGGAGGCGAAGGCCTTCGGCGAGCTGGTGTTCACGGACGTGTCGCGGCGCCTGGTCGAAATCTTCTTCGCCACCACGGCGCTGAAGAAGGAGAACGGCACCTCCAACCCCAACCTGAAGCCGCGCGAGGTGAAGAAGGTGGGCGTGCTGGGCGGCGGCCTCATGGGCGGCGGCATCGCCTACGTGGCCGGCGTGCTCCAGGGCGTGCCCGTGCGCGTGAAGGACCGGGACGACGCGGGCGCGGGCCGCGCGCTCAAGCAGGTGCAGACGGTGCTGGATGAGCGCGTGAAGCGCCGCTCGCTCACCCGGCTGGAGTCCAACGCGAAGCTGTCCAACATCACCGCGGGCACGGACTACAGCGGCTTCAAGTCGGTGGACCTGGTGATTGAAGCGGTCTTCGAGGACCTGAAGCTCAAGCACCAGGTCATCGCGGAGGTGGAGGCCGTCACCGGCGAGAACACCATCTTCGCGTCCAACACCTCCAGCCTGCCCATTGGCGAGCTGGCGAAGGGCAGCAAGCGCCCCTCGCAGGTGATTGGCATGCACTACTTCAGCCCGGTCCACAAAATGCCGCTGCTGGAGATCATCACGCACCCGGGCACCGCGGAGTGGGTGACGGCCACCTGCGTGGACGTGGGCAAGAAGCAGGGCAAGACGGTCATCGTCGTCAACGACGGGCCGGGCTTCTACACGTCGCGCATCCTCGCGCCGTACATGAACGAGGCCGCGTACCTGCTGGCGGAAGGCGCGGACATCGTCCAACTGGACAAGGCGCTGGTGGACTTCGGCTTCCCGGTGGGTCCCATCACGTTGTTGGACGAGGTGGGCATCGACGTGGCCCAGAAGGTGGGCCCCATCATGGAGGCCGCGTTCGGCAAGCGCATGGCGGCGCCCAAGGCGCTGGAGGGCGTGGTGTCCGACGGCCGCCTGGGCCGCAAGACGAACAAGGGCTTCTACCTGTACGAGAACGGGAAGAAGAAGGAGGTGGACCCGCAGGTCTACCTGCTCCTGCCGCACGGCAAGGACCGCAAGTCCCTGGATGCCGCGGAGATGGCCGAGCGCGTCGCGCTGCAGATGGTGAACGAGGCCATCCGCTGCCTGGGTGAAGGCGTCCTGCGCAGCGCGCGCGACGGCGACGTGGGCGCCATCTTCGGCCTGGGCTTCCCGCCGTTCCTGGGCGGCCCATTCCGGTACGCGGACGCCCTGGGCCCGGCCAACCTGCTGCGCAAGCTGGAGCACTACCAGGACAAGTACGGCGAGCGCTTCACGCCCGCGCCGCTGCTGGTGGAGAAGGTGCGCGCCGGCAAGGGCTTCTACGAGTCCTGAGCGCATGACGCACCGGGCGGTGAGGGGACCTCAAACGGTCTTCTCCTCGTTTCCGGGCCTGACTTGACGCGAGGGGCGGTTCTGGACCAAGGGGCATGGCCCACATGGTCCGTTCCGCTCCTCGTGTTGTTCTGACCGCAGGGCTCGCGGCCCTGGCGGTGTGCACCGCGCTGGTAACGCTGTCCGCGATTGCGTTCCCGCAGGGCTACAGCCCCGCGCGGCTGACGTGGCCGGGCGCTCCCATCCTCCTGGGCTGGACGCACTTCGACGCCGGTTGGTACGCGCACATCGCGACGGCGGGCTACAGCTACACGCCCGGCCAGCAGAGCCCGGTGGCGTTCTTCCCGCTGTACCCGTTGGTGCTGCGCGGCCTGGGCCTCTTGCAGGTGGATACGTTCCTCGCGGGCGTGCTCGTCACCATGCTGTGCGGCCTGGGCGCGCTGTACGTCTTCACGCTGTGGGCGCGCACGCGGGCGGATGAAGAGGCGGCGAGGAACGCGGGGCTCTTGCTGGCGTTCTATCCGTTCGCGTTCTTCCTCTACGGGGCCATGTATTCGGACGCGCTGTTCCTGTTGCTCATCATCGGGGCGTTCCTGCTGTTGGAGCGGGGGCAGCTGGGGTGGGCGGTGCTGCTCGCGGCGGTGGCCACGGCGGCGCGGCCGGTGGCGCCCGCGCTGGTGGTGGGCCTGCTGGCGCGGCGGCTGGAGTGGAAGCACGAGCGCGGCCTGAAGTGGAGCCTGATGGACCTGTTGCCGGTGTTCGCGGCGGCGGGCTTCGTGCTGTACGTGCTCTATCAGTGGAAGGCGTTCGGCGAGCCGTTCGCGTTCGTGAAGGTGCAGTCCGCGCCGGGGTGGGACCAGAAGCCGGGCTGGCGCACGTGGGCGAAGCTGCGCTGGTTCCAGGGCTTCAGCCGGGAGATGTCCCTGTCGGACGGCTTCCGGCTGGTGGGGCACGCGGCCGTCACGGTGGGGGCGCTCGCGCTGTTGTGGCCCACGGCGAAGCGGCTGGGGTGGGGCTATGGCGTGTACACGCTGGCCATCGTGGGATTGCCCGCCCTATCCAGCAAGGACTTCATGGGCATGGGGCGCTACCTGCTGGCCGCCTTCCCGCTGTTCCTCACGCTGGCGCTGCTGCTCCAGGAACGGCCGCGAATGAGGTGGGGCGTGCTAGCGACCAGCGCCTGCGTGATGCTGGCGCTGGCGGCGGCATTCGGAGCAGCGGAGTACGTGTCATGAGCGGACGGATGGGACGAGCAGCGGACCCGAGCGTGGAGGCCGCGTCATGAGCGGGCTCATGTCCCAGGCGCTGGAGCTCTACGCGCGCCTGCCCGCGAGCGAGCGCTTCCACGTGCACGCGCGGGCGTCGTCAGCCCCGCTGCTCGCGGTGGCGTCGCGCCTGCCCTCAGGGACGGTGGCGGACATCGGCTGTGGCCACGGTCTCCTGGCCGCGGTGATGGCGCTCGCGGTGCCAGAGCGCCGGGTTCTCGGAGTGGACCTGGACGAGCGCAAGGTGCACTGGGCGAGGCAGGCCCTGTCAGGACTGCCCAACGTGACGCTGGACGTGGGCTCCGTGGAAGCGCTCGCGAAGACGCAACCGAACACGCTCGACGCGGTGGTCGTCTGCGACGTGCTGTACCTGCTGCCCGATGAGCGGTGGCCCGGCTTCCTCCAGTCCGTGCGCGGCCTGCTCAAGCCTGGAGGCCGCTTCCTCCTGAAGGAGGTGGAGGGCGACCGTTCCTGGAAGCACGCCAAGGCGCTCGCGCAGGAGTGGGTGATGGTGTCGCTCCTGGGGCGCACCAAGGCCAGCGGCGGCATGGTGCTCAAGCCACGAGTCGACGGCGTGCGGCTCCTTCGCGATGCGGGCTTTGAAGTACGCGAAGTGGTGGGCCTGGGCGAGGGCTACACCACGCCGCACCTGCTCTACGACGCCGAGGCCCGCTGAAGCTCAGCGTAGTTCGCGAGCGTGATGCCCCGCTCCACGAGCTTCGCCTTCACCCGGGGACTGGTGAGCGCGGCGAGCTCCGCCTCCCACCCATAGGTCCACGCCGGATCCTCCGGCACCCGCGGAGCCCCCTCACCAGGGTGACACCCCAGCTCGAAGTCCCCCGCCGGCAGCGAGTCCAGCACCGCGAGCAGCGCGGACTCATCCAGCCGGCCCGCCTCGAACACGCCGCACGCGCTCACCCGCCGCACGCCCGGCCGGGCCCGGGGCGCCGTCCGCGCGAGCACCGCCAGCACCGTCGTCTTCAACGCCGGCCCGGGAGCCCGCAGCCACGACGCACGCGGCAGCGCATCCGGCCACCGCAGGGGCAGGCCCTCGCGCGCGGCGATGCCCTCCACCACCGACCGCACCCCCGGCAGCAGGTGCAGGTGCTGGTGCCCGTCCAGGTGGTCCACCTTCGCGCCCAGCTCCCGCGCGCGAGAAAGCTGCGCGGACAGCTCCCGCTCCAGCTCCTCTCTCCGTACCCGCCCCATCACCCACGCCTTCGCGAACTCCGCCCAGTTGCCCATGAGCCGCCCGCCCGGGGCCACCGTCCGCACGGCCTCCACGGGGGCCGCGCAGGGAAGCCGCGTGGACAGCGCCAGGTGCACGCCCACCGCCAGCCCCTGCGCCTTCGCCAATCCCACGGCCTCCGCCGCGCAAGGGCCCATGGCCAGCAGCGTCGCGCTGGTCACGATGCCCTCGCGGTGCGCCTTGAGGATGCCCGCGTCCAGCGACGGGTGCAGGCCCAGGTCGTCCGCGTTGACGATGAGGCGGGTGCGCGACGCCATGGCCGTCCTACCCGCGCCCCGCTTGGCCCTGCACCGAACGCAACGGCTGCACCGACGGCGGCAGGCGCACCGGCTTGACCGGCGGCGACGGCGAGCGCGTCTCCGGGTACAGCGCCACCAGCTCCCTCACCATCTTCATGATGACGGACGGGGACGCCAGCGTGGAGATGCCGCGCGTGCGCGGGAAGTAGTCCACGCCCATCTGGAACACGCGGAAGCCCTTGCGGATGGCCTTCACCACCAGCTCCGCGTCGATGAACGAGCCCTGGCTCCGGAGCTCCATCGACTCCAGCACCTGCCGGCGCATCAGCTTGAAGCTGAAGTTCACGTCCTTGATCTGGATGTCGAACAGCGCCCGGATGAGCAGGTTGTAGACGAACGAGTACACGATGCGCTTGGCACCCTCGCTCGTGCGGTCGAACCGGAAGGCGCAGATCATGTCCGCCTCCAGGTAGTCCATCAGGTGCAGCGCCCGCTCCAGCTCGCGCATGTCCCACGGCAGGTCGATGTCCGAGTACAGCACCAGGTCCTTCGTGCTCGCCGCCAGCCCCGTGCGCATCGCCCCGCCCAGCTTCAGGTTCACCGGGTGGGTGATGACCCGCAGCTGAGGCACCTTCGCCGCCAGCGCGTCGCAGACCTCCTGGGTCCGGTCCGTGGAGGCGTCATTGACGACGATGATTTCGAAGTCGTCCGTGAGCTTCGGTAGCACTTCCAGTGCGCGGCTCACCGCGCGCTCCACGTAGTCCTCTTCGTTCCAAGCGGGGAAGAAGAGGCTGATGCTCGGGTACTTGGCCACGGTCGTCATGTCGCGCGCGTTCCGTCGGGAAGGAAACGCGCGCTCGCTAGCAGAGGGCCTCCTTGCTGGCAAACCCCTTGGCCCTTCTCACGGGAAACCCTTATAGTACCGCGTAGTCATCATTTTATGGGGACACGGTGAAATCCCAGCCCTACACGCTTCTGGTCGTGGACGATTCGCAAGCACTGCTGCCCCAGCTGGTGCGCACGCTCGGCCCGGAGGACTTCGCGCTCCGTGTAGCCCGGTCCGGGCCGGAGGCGCTGGGGCTGACCCAGGAGGTAGACGGCGTCCTGCTCTGCTCCGGCGGCCCCGACGAGGCGCAGGCCCAAGGCCTCCTGGAGGCCCTCACCCCACCTCAACCCGCGTCCCGACCCGCCGTGGTGGTCCTTGCACCTCCACAGGACCGCGCCCTGCGCCTGGCCGCGCTGCGCAGAGGGGCTGAGGTAATTCTGACCCCCTGGGACGACGAAGAGCTGCGTTTGAGGCTCCACCGGAGCCTGGAAACGCACTCCCGGTTGAGGTCGCTTCACTCCCAGGTAGAGGAGCTGCGGCGCCTGGCGGTGACGGACGGGCTGACCCAGGTGCACAACCACCGTTACTTCCAGGAGCGCCTGCGCGAGGAGTTCCGCCGCTCGCAGCGCTACGACGAGAGCCTGTCGCTCATCCTGGTGGACCTGGACCACTTCAAGAACATCAACGACGCCCACGGCCACGGGGCAGGGGACCGCGTCCTCCGGGAGGTGGCCGCCTCCCTCCAGCACAGCGTGCGTGAGACGGACCTGGTGGCCCGCTATGGAGGAGAGGAGTTCGCCATCCTCCTGCCCTGCACCCACCTGCCCGGCGCCCTCACCGTGGCGGAGCGAATCCGCAAGGGAATCAACGAGTTGCACGCGGGCCCGGAGGGCGCCCTGCGCGTCACCGCGTCCCTGGGCGTCTCCAGCTTCCCGCACCGCGCCATCCTCGCGCCGGAGCAGCTGCTGCTCACCGCCGACGAGGCCCTCTACCGGGCCAAGCGGGAGGGTCGCGACCGCATCTGCCTCCACCCTCCCGCACCCCTGTTTTCCGCGCCGCCCTCGCGGGCTGGGTGACCCAGCGGGTCAAACACCCTGAGTCGTGTTTGACCCCAATGGGTCCCATGGGTCTACAATGACCTTGCCCCTTTTTGTCATGTCACTGAAAAAGGACGTGATTGCCGGGGTTTATCCAAATCTCCGGTTTGGCAAGGCCATTGCAAATGTCGAACTCCGGAAAGTCCATGGGAACCCTCGGAGCTCAAGCGCAGGCGCAGGACCCGGTCACCCGCGGCCGGCTGCTGCTCGTGGACGACGAGGAGAACATCCTCAAGTCCATCCGGCGGGTGCTGCGGCGCGGTGAGTGGGACATCGAGACGGCGACGGACGCCGAAGCGGGCCTGCGCACGTTGGAGCGCTTCCAGCCGGAGGTCGTCATCTCCGACTTCCGCATGCCGGGGATGAACGGGGTGGAGTTCCTCACCCAGGTGAAGCTCCAGGCGCCGCGCGCCCAGCGCATCATGCTGACGGGGCAGGCGGATCAGCAGGCCATCGAAGAGGCCATCAACCGCTCCGAAATCTTCCGCTTCATCTCCAAGCCCTGGAACGACAGCCACCTGGTCCTCACGGTGAAGAGCGCCTTCGAGCAGTACGCGCTCCACGCGGAGAATGACCGGCTCTACCGCGTCACCCAGGAGCAGAACGCGGAGCTCAAGCACCTCAACGCGGACCTGGAGGAGCGCGTCGCGCTGCGCACGCGCCTGCTCTCCACGGCCAAGCGCGAGTGGGAGCTGTCCTTCGACTGCATGGAGACGCCGCTCGCGGTGGTGCGCGCGCGGGACTTCGCGGTGCGCCGGGCCAACGTGGCCTACGCGCAGGTGGCCCGCCGCTCCATCGAAGAGGTGCCTTCGGACGTCCCCTGCCACCAGTACCTCTTCGGCCGGGACACGCCGTGCACGGGCTGCCCGCTGCCCTCCGCCATGGAGACGGGCAAGGGCGCGCGCGGGGAAGTGCAGCAGGGCGGGCGCAGCTACGTGGTGGCCGCGTACCCGTTCGCCGGTGACGACCGCGCGGTGTGCACCTACCGCGACGTCACGGAGGAGCAGGCGATGACGCGCCGGCTCATCGAGACGGAGAAGATGGCCGCGGTGGGCCAGCTCGCGGGCGGCGTGGCGCACGAAATCAACAACCCGCTGGGCGGCATCCTCGCCTTCGCGCAGCTGATGTCCCGCGACGCGGGCCGCAGCGAGAGCGACCTGGAGTCGCTGAAGCTGATTGAAGAGAGCGCGCTGCGCTGCAAGCGCATCGTGGAGAGCCTGCTGAAGTTCAGCCGGCACAGCCGCGTGGAGGACCGCCGCCTCTTTGACTTGTCCAAGTGCGTGGAGGACGCCGCGGTCCTCTTCCGCGCGCAGCTCAAGTCCATGCCCAAGGTGGAGCTGAAGCTGGGCCTCAAGGACGGGCTGCCCAAGGTGTACGGCGATCCCGGCACGCTCGCGCAGGTGGTGCTCAACCTGCTGCAGAACGGCCTCCAGGCGCTGCCCAACGCGGAAGGGCGCCTGTCCCTGGAGACGGGGCGCGAGGGCGACCGGACCTTCTTCGCGGTGACGGACACCGGCTCGGGCATCGAAGAGAAGCACCTGCCGCGCATCTTCGAGCCGTCCTTCACCACCAAGCCGCCCGGCGAGGGCACCGGCCTGGGGCTGTCCATCGCCTATCGCATCGTCCAGGACCACGGGGGCACCTTCCAGGTGGATACCCACGTGGGTCAGGGCTCCCGCTTCACCGTCTACCTGCCTATTCCCCTGCAGCTCGAGAGGTTGCCGTGAACCAAGTCAAGCGCGCCAAGGTCCTCGTTGTGGATGACGACTCCGTCGTCCTCAAGGCCGTCACCCAGATCCTCCAGCGGGAAGGACACCCGGTCGTTGCCATCGACGACGCGGTGGAGGGGCTCGCGGCGGCGAAGGATCCGTCCATCGACGTGGTCGTGCTCGACATCAAGATGCCGCACCTCTCCGGCATGGACCTGTTGCGCGCCATCAAGGCGGACCGCCCGGACGTGGAGGTCATCATGATGACGGCCTTCGCCACCGTGGAGACGGCGGTGGAGGCGGTGAAGGCGGGTGCGTACGACTACCTCACCAAGCCCTTCGAGAACATCGACGAGGTGAGCCTCACGGTGGCCAAGGCCGCCGAGCGCAAGGCGCTGAAGGACCGCACCCGCGCGCTGGAGGAGGCGCTCACCGCGCGCAGCCAGTTCGAGGACCTCATCGGTCAGTCCTCGCAGATGCGCGCCGTGTTCAAGCTGGTGGAGACGGTCAGCCACTCCACCGCCACGGTGCTCATCCAGGGTGAGAGCGGCACGGGCAAGGAGCTGGTCGCTCGCGCCATCCACTACCGCAGCGCGCGCCGCGACAAGCCCTTCGTCGCCGTCAACTGTTCGGCCCTGACGGAGACGCTCTTGGAAAGCGAGCTCTTCGGCCACGTGAAGGGCAGCTTCACCGGCGCCACCGGCAACAAGAAGGGCCTCTTCGAGGCGGCCGACGGCGGCACCATCTTCCTGGACGAGATTGGCGACGTGCCCCCGGCCACCCAGGTGCGCCTCTTGCGCGTCCTGCAGGAGGGTGAGGTCAAGCGCGTGGGCGCCAACGAGCCCGTGAAGGTGGACGTGCGCGTCATCGCCGCCACGCACGTGGACCTGTCCCGCGCGAAGGAGCAGGGCAAGTTCCGCGAGGACCTCTTCTATCGCCTCAACGTCATCACCATCGACCTACCGCCCCTGCGCGACCGCCCGGAGGACGTGCCGCTGCTCGCGCACCACTTCCTCAAGGTCTACGCCGCCAAGGCGGACAAGAAGGTCACCGGCATCAGCCCGCGCGCCATGGAGGCCCTCACCTGCAACCGGTGGACGGGCAACGTGCGCGAGCTGGAGAACGTCATCGAGCGCGCGGTGGTGCTGACGGCCAACGACGCCATCGACGTGGAGGACCTGCCGCCCGGCTTCCAGGCCGCGCCCCAGGCCGACTCGGCGGTGGAGGTGTTCAGCCTGGCGCACCTGCCGTACGCCCAGGCGAAGCGCCTGGCCATGCGCGCCTTCGAGCGCCGCTACCTGTCCGCGCTCCTGGAGAAGAACAACCACAACGTGTCCAGCGCGGCGCGCGCGGCCGGCGTGGACCGCTCCAACTTCCGCCGCCTGCTCAAGCAGTACGAAGTGGCCGGCCGCAGCATGAAGCCGCGCTCGCCCAAGGGCCCGGACGCGGACAGCGGTCCCGGTCCCGCGCTGGAAGCCGTGTCCTGAGGCAGTCCCGCGGGAGGGCGGTTCAGCCGTCCTCCCCGGGTTCGCGCTCGGTTCTCCGGGCCGCGAGCTGTTGCTGGATGGCTTCGTAGCGCTCGGACAGCTCCGCCTCGAAGCCGTTGCGCGTCGGGGTGTAGAAGCAGCGGGAGCGCAGCGCTTCGGGCAGGTAGTCCTCCGGGACGTAGTTGCCCTCGAAGTTGTGCGGGTACTTGTACCCGCCGCCGTACCCCAGCGACTTCATCAGCTTGGTGGGCGCGTTGCGCAGGTGCATGGGCACCGGCAGCGCGCCTTCCTTCGTCACGGCCTCGCGCACGGCCGCGTACGCGGCGATGACGGCGTTCGACTTGGGCGCGAGCGCCAGGTACGTCACGGCCTGGGTGAGGGGCAGGGTGCCCTCTGGCAGGCCCATGAGCTGGAAGGCCCTCAGCGCGTCCACCGCCACGCCCAGCGCGCGCGGGTCCGCGTTGCCCACGTCCTCCGACGCGAAGATGACCATGCGGCGGAAGATGAAGACGGGGTCCTCGCCCGCCTCCAGCATGCGCGTCATCCAGTACAGCGCGGCGTCCACGTCGCTGCCGCGCATGGATTTGATGAACGCGCTGACGACGTTGTAGTGCTCCTCGCCGCCCTTGTCGTAGAGCAGCATCTTCTGCTGGAGCGCCTCCTCCGCCACCTTGCGGTCCACCGCCGTGCGGCCGTACGCCGCCGCGGCCTCCAGCGCGGTGAGGGCCTTGCGCGCGTCCCCGCCCGCCGCGTCCGCGATGAACTCCAGCGCCGCGTCGTCCACGGCCACCTTGCCGCCCAGGCCCCGAGGGTCCGCGACGGCGTGGCGCATGACGGCGATGAGCTCCTCCTGCTCCAGGCCGCGCAGGGTGATGACGCGGCAGCGGGACAGGAGCGCGGCGTTCACCTCGAAGGACGGGTTCTCCGTGGTGGCGCCAATCAGCGTGACGGTGCCCTTCTCCACGTGAGGCAGGAGGGCGTCCTGCTGCGACTTGTTGAAGCGGTGGATCTCGTCGATGAAGAGCAGCGTGCGCTGGCGGTTCAGCTTCCAGCGGTCCTGCGCGCGGGCCACCGTCTCGCGGATGTCCTTCACGCCCGCGAGCACGGCGGACATCGTCTCGAAGGCGGCGCCAGTGGAGCGCGCGATGAGCTGGGCGAGCGTCGTCTTGCCGGTGCCCGGCGGGCCCCAGAGGATGAGGCTGGGCACCTGGTCGCTCTCCAGCACGCGGCGCAGGAAGCGGCCCTCGCCAGTGAGGTGCTCCTGGCCCAGGTACTCGCTGAGCGAGGTGGGGCGCATGCGCTCGGCGAGCGGCGCCAGGACGGCCTGTTCCTTCTGGCTGGCGTGGTCGAAGAGGTCCATGGGGCCTCCAAACCTAGCGCCCTGTCCGCCCCGTCGCGCACCCTTGTGATGTCCGGGGCCGAGCAGGTGCGTCATTTTCCTGCGGAGGACGGTTGGCCGGCTGGACTAGAACCCGGGGGGCGTGCAGACCCTCGTCATCGTCGCGAAGCGAGACACCCCGCAGGCCGTGGCCCTGGCGGCGGAAATCCAGCAGCGCCACCCGAACCTGACGGTGCTGGCGGACCGTGCCCTGGCGCATGCGCTGAACTGGCCGCGCATCGAGGACCGGGAGCTGGCGGCCCGCGCGGACCTGGTGGTGGTGCTGGGCGGTGACGGCACGCTCATCTACGCGGCGCGCCTGCTGGGCGGGCGCAACGTGCCCATCATCGGCGTGAACCTGGGCAGCCTGGGTTTCATGACGGAGATCTCCGTGGAGGAGCTCTTCACCCGGCTGGATGACGTGCTGGTGGGGAGCTTCCACGTGGACTCGCGGATGAAGCTGTCCTGCCGGCTGCTGCGCGGGGGCAAGGTCCTCATCGAGGATGAAATCCTCAACGACGTGGTCATCAACAAGGGCGCGCTCGCGCGCATCGCGGACCACGAGACGTCCATCGACGGGGTGCCCATCACCACGTACAAGTCGGACGGCGTCATCCTGGCCACGCCCACCGGCTCCACGGCGTACTCGCTGTCCGCGGGCGGCCCCATCGTGCACCCGTCGGTGGACTGCACCATCCTGTCGCCCATCTGCTCGCACGCGCTGACCCAGCGGGCCATCGTGGTGCCGGCGGACCGCACCATCCGCGTCACGCTGAAGAGCGAGACGGCGGACACGTACCTCACGCTGGACGGGCAGACGGGCCACTCGCTCCAGGGCGGGGACTGCATCGAGGTGGTGCGCTCGCCCAACCGCGTGGGCCTGGTGCGCAACCCGCGCGTGGCCTTCTTCACCATCCTCCGGCAGAAGCTCCACTGGGGTGAGCGCTGAGGCACCGGGCCCTTTGGGTGGGGCTCCCCTCGGGGGTGAGCGGTGGGGTAGCGTCCGGCCCGTGACGACGGGTGGGCACACGACGCGTTTCGGCAAGTACGAGCTGCAGGAGCGCCTGGGCGCGGGCGGCATGGCCGTGGTGCACCGCGCGCGCTACACGGTGGCGGAGGGCGTGTCCCGGTCCGTGGTCATCAAGCGGGTGAGGGACCCCTACGCGCAGGACCCCGCCTTCGTGCAGATGTTCCTCAACGAAGCGCGCATCTCCATGGGGCTGTCGCACGGCAACATCGTCCAGGTCTTCGACTTCGGGCAGGAGGCGGGGGAGTACTTCCTCGCCATGGAGTGGGTGGACGGGCAGCCCCTGTCCAAGGTGCTCAAGCGCCTGAAGCTGAAGGGGGTGGCGCACCTGCCGGCGCCGCTGGCCGTGCAGCTGATGGTGGAGGTCTGCAAGGGCCTGCACCACGCGCACACGCGCCGCGACGAGGAGGGGCGGTCGCTGGGGCTGGTGCACCGCGACGTGTCGCCGGACAACGTCCTGGTGAGCTACGAGGGCGAGGTGAAGCTCACCGACTTCGGCATCGCGAAGGCGCAGTGGGCCGGGCGGCAGGACACGGACGCGGGCGTGGTGCGCGGCAAGTTCCTGTACCTGTCACCGGAGCAGACGCGAGCGGAGGCGCTGGATGCGCGCTCGGACGTGTACACGGCCGGCGTGGTGCTCTTCGAGCTGCTCACCGGCCGCAGGCCCGCGGAGGGAGACCAGGCCTCGGTGATGGAGCGCATCGCCACGGGCGACCTGACGCCCCCGCACGCGTACGTCCCGGACCTGGACCACTCGCTGGGCGCGGTGGTGTCCCGGGCCCTGGCGCTGCGGCGGGATGACCGCTTCACGAGCGCGGAGGACTTCCAGCGCGCGTTGGCGGAGTGGCTCGCGTACCGGGCGCCGCTGTTCCCCGCGTCCACGCTGCGCCACCTGATGGGCTGGCTGTTCGAGGAGGAGCTGAAGCTCGCGGGCCAGCCGCCGCGGATTCCGGAGTCCTTCCTGCGCCAGGTGGCGGTGTGGACGGGGGAGGGCGGCCCGGCGGGAATGGACGAGCCGGAGCGGGCGTCCGCGGTGCACCGCGCGCACGCCGAGGCGTTCCCGGAGGAGCACGTGCCCGGGGCGCTGGTGGGCGGAAGCCCCGCGGCGGACATGGGCGCGGGAGTGCCCGGCTGGGTCTGGGCGGCCGTCATCGCGGCGGCGGTGGCCTTCTTCGTGGGGCGGGCGGTGATGCCCGACATGTCGGAGCCAGGCTCGCGCAAGCTCCAGGTGGTCTCCGTGCCACCGGGCGCGGAGGTGCGCTGGGATGGCAAGCAGGTCGGGATGACGCCGACGGTGCTGAGCGTCGCTTCGGGAGAGGACTCGCACCAGCTGGAGCTGCGGTTCGTGGGGTACCAGCCGTGGGCGACCACCGTGTCGCAGGCCGCCGTGCCGGAGCGCGTGCAGGTGTCGCTGGAGCGGCTGCCGCCTCCGCCGCCTCCTCCAGACCCGGTGGTGGACGCGCGGGTGAAGGACAAGGAGTCGCAGCCAGAAGGAGCGCCCCGCAAGCGGAGCGCGGCGAGCGCCCGGGGCGAATCGCGCGAGGCCTCGGATTGGATGGCGGGGTCTCCGGACGCGGGCGCGGCGTACACGCTGGGGCAGGAGCTGCTCGCGGCGGGCAGTGCGATGCAGGCGGGTGAGAAGTTCTGGAAGTGCCTGGAGCTGAAGGAGACGGCCGCGGAGTGCCACCTGGGCCTGGGCCGGGTGGGCGTGCTGACGGACCGGGACTCCATGGCCCGCGAGGGCTACCAGCGCTACCTGGAGCTGCGTCCGCGAGGTGTCGCGGCCACCGAGGCGCGCAAGTACCTTCACGCGAAGACGGCGCGGTAGTCGAAGCGAACGGCGATGTTCCTTGTCCTGTCGAAGGTGTTGGACCTGTTGCTGTCCCCGCTCACCTGGGTGCTCATCCTGGGCGTGGGGGGCGTGGTGCTGCGCCGGTGGAAGCGCCTGTCGCTGGCGTCCCAGCTCGCGGCGTTGGCCGTGCTGTACGTGTTCTCCATCGAGCCGACGGTGGCGCTGCTGACGCGCGCGACGGAGGCGGACGCGGTGAGCACGTACCGGCCGGACGTCGTCTACGACGCGGTCATCCTGTTGGGCGGAGGGCTGGACGCGGCGGCCACGGAGCGCTCGGGGCAGCCGGAGTACAACGCCGCGCCGGAGCGGATGATGCGCACCTTCGAGCTGCTGCGCGACGGCCGGGCACGGCAGGTGTTGATCACCGCCGGCAACCTGGACGCGAGGCCGGAAGCGGTGGTGGAGGCGGACGTGCTGGCCGCGCAGCTGGAGCACTGGGGCATCGCGCCCGAGCGCATCGTGAAGGAGGGGCGCAGCCGCAACACCCGCGAGAACGCGCTGGAGTCGGAGCCGCTGGTGCGCGCGCACGGCTGGAAGTCGCTGCTCCTGGTGACGAGCGCCGCGCACCTGCCCCGAGCGGCCGGCTGCTTCGCGGCGGTGGGGCTGAGGGCGGACACGCTCGCGGTGGACCTCCGCTCCTCGACGATTCCCCCCGCGAAGCTGAGCTGGCTGCCGCGCTCGGGAGCGCTCAACCAGAGCACGGACATGCTGCGCGAGCTGGCGGGGCGGGTCGTCTACCGCGCGCGAGGCTGGACCACGCCCTGGCGGTAGCCCGGGCCCTACTTCATCGACGGCGGCGCATGCAGGCCGCCCCTGGGTGCGCCGATGACCGTGATGCGGCCCTGGGGCTTCGCTCGCGGCACGGGCTTGCCAGTGCGGAACGCGGTGCCGAGTGCCTCCCACGGCGACACCTCCAGGCCCCTGGGCACCGTGGGCAGGTCCTTGAACATGGAGTAGCCGTCGTTGCCCTGCGCCACGAAGCTCAACGTGGCCAGCCGGTACGTCGCCGCGTCGTCCAGCGGCTTGCCCTTCACCTCCACCTTCGTCACCCGCGCGCCCGGCGCCTTGCGCAGGTCGTAGGTGAAGCGCAGGCCGGACACCTGGGGGAAGCGGCCGGGCGGCTTGCCGTCCACGCTGCTCAGGCTGACGCCGTTCTCCAGCGCCGCGCGCAGCACCGCCCCCTTCACCCTCAGCACCACCAGCTCATTGCGGTAGGGCATGAGCGAGTACAGCTCCCGCCGGGTCATCGTCCCCGCGGGCAGCACCCGGTCCGCGCGGATGGCGCCCCCGTTCACGAGCGCCACGTCCGCGCCCATCGCCTCGCGGAACGCATCCGCCAGGAACGAGCCCAGGTTCGTCTCCCCCAGCCGGTTCTGCGCGCTGCGCGCATCCAGCGCCACCGGCGAGCGGCCGATGCGCTCCGCCAGCGTGGCCAGCAGCGGGGCATAGGGCTTCATCTGCTCGTTGAACGCCGCGTCGTCCGGCGTCTTCGCGGTGATGGGGATCACCTTCCACGCGAGCTTCTTCACCGCGCCCGTCTTCGCATCCAGGTCCAGCGTGACGCGGCCCAGGTCGATGGCGTCCTCGTCCAGCTTGAAGATGGGCGTGCCCGCGACGGTCTCCTCCACGCGGTCGTGGTCATGCCCGCCGATGATGAGGTCCACGCGCACGCACCTCGCAAGCTCCCGGTCCTGCTCCACCGTCAGGTGCGTGAGCCCCAGCACGAACTGCGCGCCCGCGGCCCGCAGCTCGTCCACGGAGCGCTTCGCCGCCTCGCAGTACGGCGTGATGCGCGTGTCCTTGCCTGGCTTGGACGACGTCTGCGTCTCCGGCAGCACCACGCCGAAGATGCCCACCTTCACGCCGCCCACGTCGCGGAGGTCCCACGCCTTGAGCCCGTCGAACACCTGCCCCGACTTCACGCTCATCACGTTGGCGCCCAGCCACGGGAAGCGCGACTGCTGGAGGCGCGCGCGCAGCACGTCGTCCCCGAAGTCGAACTCGTGGTTGCCCACCGTGGAGTAGTCCAGACCGAGCGCGTTCCACGCGTCGATCATCTGCTTGCCCTTGAGCGCCTCGCCCGCCACTTCCGCGGACGACTCCACCGAAGGAGAAATCGTGTCACCCGCCAGCAGCGTGAGGACGTGCGGCGACTCCTTCAGCGCCTGCTGCTTGAGCGTGGCCACGCGCGACAGGCCGCCCCGGTTCTGGGCGGTGGGCTGGAACTGGTAGACGTCGTTGAGGTGGAGGATCGTGAGGCGGACGGTGTCGGCGGGAGGCGTCGGCTCGGCGGCCCCGGCGGCGCGAGCGGCCAGCACCATTGCGAGCGGCAGCAGCACCGCCCAGGTGCTCACGGTCTTCTTCATCATCGGACAGTCGTTCTCTTGCGGGGCGCGAAGGGGGGAGCGCCAACCCATCTCGGCCTAGCGCACTCGGCGCGTGAAGGCGAGCGGACCGGACATGGCGCAACGCGCAAGCCCTTCTTCCCGGAGGATGAAGGGCATCCAGCCCACCGTGCGCTCCGTCCTCAGACGGTGTAGCGCCGGCCCTGCACCAGCGGTTCAATCACGCTGCCGCTCGTGTCGAACAGGTCCGGATAGTGGATGAGGCGCATCTTCGCGCGAGTGGCCTCCGGCAGCGCCGCCAGCTTCTCGTAGGGCGTGTGCACGCCGTAGTTCGTCTCGTGGATGACCAGGTCCGCCTCGGACAGCCAGGAGATGAGCCCCTCGTCGAAGGCCGTATCCGCGCTGTAGCCCAGGCACCGGCCCCCGGCGCGGATGCGGAACGCGGTGGTGGGCACGTGGTGGTAGGTGAAGCGGCACTCGATTTCGAACGGGCCGTGCTTCACCGCGCGCTCCAGGTGCAGCGGCGTGTGCGTGAAGTAGTCCTCGAAGTGCTTGTGGCTGGGCCCCGCGCCCTGCTGCTCGATGAGGCACTCCATGCCCGCGGCCAGGTGGCCCTCCCAGAGGCGGCGCGTGATGCTCGGGTGCGCGAGCAGCTCCATCTTCCGCTGCAGCACGAAGAAGGAGAAGTACCCCAGTCCCTCCAGGCCGGAGGCGTGGTCCGCGTGCAGGTGCGTGAGGGCCACGGCGCTGACGCGCTCCACGTCCAGGTGCACGCCGGAGGACTCGGACGCCTCGCGCATCATCTTGCGGATGGGGTGCGGACAGTCGAGCAGCAGCACCTGTCCCTCCGCCTCCAGCGCCAGGCACGACGAGTAGTAGAGCGCGGAGAAGGCATCACCGACGCCCAGGGGAATGAAGGACAGGCTCATGGATGGCTCCGGAGGGGAGGGGACAGCCGCTCGCGCAGCTTCGCGGCGACGGCGGGAGGGCAGAAGGCGGACACGTCCTCGCCGCGCGTGAGGCGCTCTTTCAGGGCGCTGCTGGACACCTCCGCCAGGTGCGCCTCCGCGGGCAGGAAGAGGGTGGACAGCTCCGGCGCGAGCGCGCGGTTCATCTGCGCCAGCTCCGTCTCGAACTGCGCATCGGTGGCGCCGCGCACGCCGCGCAACAGGACGCTCGCGCCAATCTCCCGCGCCAGCTCCACGATGAGCCCTTCGGTGAAGGTGACGGAGACGTTGGGATGCCGGGCCACGGCCTCCCGGATGAGCGCCATGCGCTCCTCGGCGGTGAGCAGCGTGCGCTTGTTCGGGTTGACCGCGACTACGACAACGACGTGGCTGAAGAGGCGCGCCGCCTGTCGCACCACCGACAGGTGTCCCGCCGTCACGGGGTCGAAGCTGCCTGCGTAGATGGCGATGGTCATCACGACACCTCACGGTCCGGTGAAGAAGAAGTCGCCGCGTCCAACAGTCCCGCCGCCATGCGCTTCACGGTGCCCGCCGCGGAGCCCGGGGGCACGAGCCCGGGCGCGCTCGCGGACAGCACGAAGTACCCCTGGATGGCGGCGAACAGGCCCGCGGCCAGGGGACGCGCGCGGCGCTTGCCCACCACCGCCGCGACCAGCGCCTCCAACTGCTCCAGGTCTGCGCGCACCACCTCTTCGTAGGCGGTGCGCACCTCCGGCTGCCGGATGGCCTCCGCGCTGATGGTGACCCAGCCCGCCACCGCCGCCACGTCCGCGTCCGGCCCGGTGGCGAGGAACGCGTCCACGAACGCCTCCACCCGCCCACGAGCGTCGTCCCCGGCGAGCTTCGTCACGCGGGTGGCGAAGCGCTGCCGCGCGCGAGCGGCCAACGAGCGCACCAGGGTCAGGAGGATCTCCTGCTTGTCCTCGAAGTGGTAGTGCACCAACCCCGCGGAGAGGCCCGCCGCTCGGGCAATCTCCGCCACGGACGCGCCCTCGTAGCCGCGCTCGGCCATGGCCTTGAGCAGTCCGGCGACAATCTGTTCCCGGCGGGCTTCGGTGTTGGAGGGGCGAGGCATGGCGCGGTCTTGTTTCTAGGTTGTGTGACCAACTTATAAATGGGGCCGGCGCGGGCGTCAACCGGACGTGAAGTCCGGTGGCGCCGGGCTTGGGGGCTAGAAGCGCAGGACGGACGTCACCTTGTCCGGCCCCAGCCGCTTCGCGCCCTCCAGGAAGTCGAGCGTGATGAGGAAGCTGTAGCCGACAATCTGTCCACCCAGCCGGCTGACGAGCCGGCCCGTGGCGTCGGCGGTGCCGCCGGTGGCGAGCACGTCATCCACCACGAGCACGCGCTCGTCCTTGAGGATGGCATCCTCGTGCATCTCCACGCCGTCCGCGCCGTACTCCAGCGAGTAGCGCTCCACGATGCACTTGTGCGGCAGCTTGCCGGGCTTGCGCGCGGGCACGAAGCCCGCCTCCAGCGCCAGCGCGATGGGGGCGCCGAGCAGGAAGCCGCGCGACTCCACGCCCACCACCTTGGTGATGTGCTGGCCCCGGAAGGGGGCGGACATGGCGTTGACCACCCGGCCGAACAGGCGCGGGTCCGCCAGCATGGGGGTGATGTCCTTGAAGACGATGCCGGGCTTGGGGAAGTCCGGCACATCCCGCAGGACGGCCTGGAGGTCGGAGAGGAGCGTGGGGTCGAGGGACATGGGGTTTGAGCTCCGAGGGGAGGACGGCGGCGTTCAGCCCGGGGGATGACACCCGGGGTGGAACTGGGACCCAGGGTACCCGGCCCGGGTGACAGCCAGCCCGGCGGGCCCCCGGACGCAGAGTCCCAGGGCCAACGGCCGGAGGATGGGCGGACTGGGACGGGACCGGGACATGGCGGACGTTGATGATCTCACAGCTTCGCGCCGCCCGGCCGCATCGGCTGGCGGACGCCGTATTTTTTCCCGCGCGCGGGGATCCCCTCACTGTGTTAAGCGAGGCGGTTCCCCCCGACCAAGGAGTCTGGGGCCCTTGCAAGCCGTGCAAACCACCGCTGACACCCGAGACCCTCTCTCCCCCCAGGACGGACTCTGGCTCCGCGCCCTCAAGGCCGAGGTCGAGCCCGCCACGTTCAAGAAAGGCCGCGAGGTGGCCGAAGGCCGCCGCGTCTTCGGCCTCACGCGTGAACCCGAACGCATCCGCGCGCAGGTCGCGGCTCCGTCCGGCGAGCGCTACGACGTGGCCCTGATTCCCGGAGAGGGAAAAGTCGTTTCCTCCTGCACCTGCCCGGTGTGGAACACCACGGGCCCGCATTGCGAGCACGTGGTCGCCGTGGCACTCATCTACGCGGCCCGCTTCCGGCCACCGCCGCCACCGCAGAAAGCGGCGCCCCCTCCTCCGCCGCCCGAACCCGAGGACCCGGGACCGGCCGACGAGGAGGAGATTCCCGGAGGCGGAGCGCCGGGGATGGAAGGCGTCAGCCTGCCCGCGCTCGCCAAGGTGGAGAGCTGGCTGGGCCTGTCGTCGCTGCCCGACTACGAGTTCCTCTACCGGCTCACCCCCGCGAGCTCGGGGGCGGGCGGCTCCAACAACCGCCACTGGGTCGTGGACGTGCGCCGTCAGGACGCGCAGACCAAGGGCCCCGTGCACGTGAAGCGCCTGCTCCAGGCGGGCAGCCGCATCGCGCCCGCGGACGAGCGCATCTTCATGGTGCTGTCGCGCCATGAGCACCGCTACGACTCGCGCATCGTCCTCTCCGACGAGGACCTGTGCGAGGTGCTGGAGCTGCTTCGCCAGCGCCGGGTCATCTACCGGGGCACGCCGCTCGTCTACATGGAGCAGCCCGTGCGGCCGCAGATCCATCTGGAGTCGCGTCCGGACGGCGCCACCGCGCAGATTGAGCTGCTGTTCCCGGACGGCGTGGGCTACCCGCTCAAGGACGTCATCGTGCTCGCGGGCCGGCGCACGTACGTCATCCAGGCGCAGAACCTCCACGCCGTGGAGCCGGACTTCCCGCCGCGCTTGCTGCGCAAGTGGCTGCTGGAACCGACCATGGCCTTCCCGTCCGGGCAACTGGACCGGGTGCTGACGTTCTTCGCCGCGCACCTGCCGCGCTTCCGCATGTCGCTGAAGGCGGACGACATCGAAGTGGACGAGTCGGTGGAGCCGCGCTTCGTCCTCACGCTGGAAGGCGCCGCCGAGCGCGTGAAGGTGCAGCTGGCCGCACGCTACGGCCAGACGACGGTGGCGGTGTCCCCCACGGCCACGCACCTGGGCTACGCCAGCGGCGTGGGCGAGGACGCGCGCAAGCTGTACCGCCGCCGCGACGAGGTGGAGCGCGCCGCGGGCAAGCTGCTGCTCGACCAGGGGCTGCGCTTTGATCAGGCCGCGCAGGCGTTCGACGCGACGGGCGACGTGGCCCTGGAGTTCTGGGCGCGGGGCCTGGCGAGCCTGCCCGAGGAGTGGGAGCGCTACGGCGTGCAGGCGCCCAAGGTGCGGCTGCGCCCGAAGCTCAAGCCGCGCATCCGCGTGGGCATGAGCGGCGTGCAGTGGTTCGACCTGGACGCGGAGTTCGTCACCGACGACCAGGCCGTGGACCTGGGCGCCGTGCGCATGTGGCTGGACTCCGGCCGCAAGTTCGTGCCGCTGAAGGACGGCTCCTTCGCGGAGGCGGACGTCGCGGAGATCAAGCGCGTGGCGGACCTCCTGGAGGAGGCCGGCGCCATGCCGGGCCGCACGCGCACGCGGCTGCCGCTGCACCAGGCGGTGGCCCTGGACCTGCTCGCGGACCTGGGTGAGTTCACCGAGGTGGAGGCCAAGGCCCGTCAGGCCATGCTCTCCCTGCGCGAATCCTCCGGCGTGCCGAAGGTGGCCGTGCCCGAAGGCCTGCAGGCCACGCTGCGCCACTACCAGGAGGCGGGCCTGTCCTGGCTCTGGTTCCTCAGGCGCCACGGGCTGTCCGGCATCCTCGCGGACGACATGGGTCTCGGTAAGACCATCCAGTCCCTCAGCCTGATGCAGAAGGTGGCCAACGAGGAGGGCCGCAAGCCTTCGCTGGTGGTCGCGCCCACGAGCGTGCTCGCCAACTGGGAGCGCGAGGCGGAGCGCTTCACGCCGGGCCTCAAGGCCATGGTGTGGCATGGGCAGGACCGCCGCGAGCGCGCGGAGGACCTGAAGGGCATGGACCTGGTGCTCACGTCGTACGCGCTGGTGCGCCGCGACCTGGAGCAGCTGTCCCAGGTGGGCTTCCGCTACGTCATCCTGGACGAGGCGCAGAACATCAAGAACGCGGACAGCGCCACCGCGCAGGCGTGCAAGTCGCTGCCCAGCGAGACGCGCCTGGCGCTCACCGGTACGCCGCTGGAGAACCGCCTGTCGGAACTCTGGAGCATCTTCGACTTCCTGATGCCCGGCTTCCTGGGCAGCGCGGAAGGCTTCAGCGACCGCTACGAGCAGCCCATCCAGGTGGCCAACGACGCCACCGCGAAGGACCGGCTGCGCCGCCGCATCCAGCCCTTCATCATGCGCCGCCTCAAGACGGAGGTGGCCAAGGACCTGCCGCCGAAGACGGAGAGCGTCGCGTGGTGCGAGATGGAGCCCGGCCAGGCCGCGCTCTACCGCGAGGTGCTGGAGGAGAGCCGCCGCAAGGTGAACGAGTCCATCGAGAAGGTGGGCTTCAAGCGCAGCCGCGTCTCCATCCTCGCCGCGCTGATGCGCCTGCGTCAGGTGTGCTGCGATCCGCGTCTGCTCAAGATGCCGCCCGGCACGCTCCTGCCGTCCAGCGCGAAGCTCGAGCGCTTCATGGAGTTGGTCGCGGACCTGGTGGCGGAAGGCCACCGCGCGCTCGTCTTCAGCCAGTTCACGGAGATGCTGGAGCTGCTCAAGCAGGAGGCGGACAAGAAGGGCCTGCGCTACCTCTACCTGGACGGCCGCACCAAGGACCGCATGGGCAAGGTGGACGAGTACAACCGCCCTGACGGCCCGCCGCTCTTCTTCATCAGCCTCAAGGCGGGCGGCACCGGCTTGAACCTCACCGCCGCGGACTACGTCATCCACTTCGACCCGTGGTGGAACCCCGCGGTGGAAGACCAGGCCACGGACCGTACGCACCGCATCGGTCAGACGCGCGCGGTCATCAGCTACAAGCTCATTACGCGCGGCACGGTGGAGGAGAAGATTCTCAGCCTCCAGCGCCGCAAGCGCGAACTCGCCGCCGGCGTGCTGGGCGCGGACGGGGACGACATGGGCCGCACCCTCACCGAACAGGACATCCAGGAGCTGTTCACCGAAATCTGACGCGACTCGGGGAGTGGGAGATGGTTGTGGCGCCAACAGGCCACGCCCTCCCACTCGCCCTCCCACCGTCCGCCCGACCCGAACACCTGTGCAGTGTCACCAAGACCTGCTAGGGTGTTCAGGTGTTGGGGCGTCGTACGGACCGCGGAGAGCGCGCGTGCTGCTGGGTCTTCGGATTTCGAACGTAGCGGTGATTGAGGAGGTGGAGGTCGCGTTCGGCGCGGGCCTCACCGTCCTCACGGGTGAGACGGGCGCCGGCAAGTCCATTCTGGTGGACGCGCTGGGCCTTCTGCTCGGGGGTAGGGCGGATGCGGACGTCATCCGTGCAGGCTGCGAGGACGCGGCGGTGGAGGGCGTGTTCGCCCGGACACCGGTGCTGGCCGCGCGCCTGGAGGAACTGGGCCTTCCAGACCTGGGAGAAGAGGTGCTCGTGCGCCGCGTGCTCGGGCGCACCGGGCGCGGAAAGGTCTACGTCAACGGCGCGCTGGTGACGCTGGGCGTGCTGGGGAAGCTCACCCGGGGCGCGGTGGACATCGCCGGCCAGCATGAGCACGTGAGCCTCTTCGACTCCGGGCTGCACCGGGTGCTGCTCGACAAGTACGGCGGCCTGGAGGAGACGCTGGCCGCGTACGGCCGCGAGTGGGCGAACCTGCGCGAAGTGGACGCCCGCATGGACGCGCTGGGCGGAGACGACGCCAAGGTGCGCGAGCGCGCGGAGTTCCTGCGCTTCCAACTGGACGAAATCACGCGCCTGGACCCAGAGTCCGGCGAGGACGTGAAGCTGGACGCGGAGCGCCGGCGGCTGGGCAGCGCGCAGAAGCTCAAGCGTCAGGGCGCGGAGGCCGAACTGCTGGTGTCGGGCGAGGCGCCGTCCGCGGTCGAAATCGTGGGGCGCGCGCTGGGGCTCGTGCATGAGGGCGTCAAGTGCGACGCGACGCTCGCGCCGGTGGCGCAGTCGCTCTCCACGGCGCTGTCGGAGCTGGAAGAGGCCTCGCGCCGGCTCAACCGCTACGTGGAGGGGCTGGAGTCCGACCCCGGGCGGCTGGGCGAGGTGGAGGAGCGGCTGGACGCGCTCAAGCGGCTGTGCCGCAAGCACGGCACGACGCTGGACGGCGTGCTCAAGAAGCGCGGAGAGCTGGAGACGGAGCTGGGCACGCTGGAGAACCGGCGCGAAATCCTGGAGGAGCTGAACCAGGAGCGAAAGCGCGTGGAGGAGCGGGCGCGCAAGGCGGCGCTGACGCTGTCCCGCGCGCGCAAGGCCTCCGCCGGGGCCTTCTCCCAGCAGGTGCGGGACGGCCTGGGCGGGCTGGCCATGGGCAAGGCCGCCTTCGAGGTGCGCGTCACCGCCGGGGAGAGCTTGCGTCCGGACGGCATGGATGAAGTGGAGTTCTTCTTCAGCGCCAACCCGGGTGAGCCGGCGCGGCCCCTGGCCAAGGTGGCCTCGGGCGGTGAGGCGAGCCGGCTCCTGCTCGCGCTCAAACGTGCACTGGCGGACAGTGACGCGTGCGGCTGCTACATCCTGGATGAAGCGGACGCGGGCGTCAGCGGCGCCATCGCGGACGTGGTCGGCCGGATGATTCGCGAGGTCAGCACCCACCGCCAGGTGCTGTGCATCACGCACCTGCCCCAGGTGGCGGCCTACGCGGACGCGCACCTGCTCATCAGGAAGAGCGTGAAGGGCGAACGCACCGTGTCCCAGGTGCTCCCCCTCTCGGCGGGCGCCGAGCGCACCCAGGAACTGGCGCGCATGATGTCGGGCGTGGAGGTCACCCGCGAGGCGCTGGGCGCGGCGGAGGCGCTGGTGCGTTCGGCCCACCGGGCGGCTCCCCGCGCGCGCCGGGAGTCCGGCCCGGAAGGCAATAGCCCCCGGGGCCGGCTGCGCCGGACGGCCTGAAATGGGGGCCTATAAGGTAGGGGTGACCCAGGGGGAGGGGCATGACGCACCGGGAGTTTTCGTCCGCGTCCTTGCCCCCACTTATGGGCTCACATAGCATCCGGCGCGTGTCCAGCACCGCAGGGCAGACCGCGGCCCCCCGCCATAAAGTCATCTCCGCTGGCCTGACGGACGTCGGGCGCAAGCGCAATCACAACGAGGACAGCTTCCTCATTGACGATGAGCTCCAGCTCTACGTCGTGGCGGACGGCATGGGTGGGCACGCGGGTGGCGGTACCGCGTCGCGCATCGCCGTCGAGACCATCGACAAAGAGCTGCGGCGCGCGCGTGAAGGGAGGGACAATCCCTTCGTCAGCGTTCCCAACCTCCAGGATTCGCCCATTCCGGAAGCGCTCCGGGGCGCGGTGGAGAAGGCCTGTCAGGCCATCTACCTCACCGCCCAGGATGACGCGCGCCTGTCCGGCATGGGCACGACAGTCATCTCCCTGGTGGTCCGCGACGAGCACGCCTTCTTCGCCCACGTGGGTGACAGTCGCGCGTACCTCATCCGCGGGGACCTCATCCAGCAGATCTCCGAGGACCACTCACTGGTCAACGAGCAGATAAAAGCGGGGATGATCACACCGGAAGAGGCCAAGCACTCCCGGTACAAGAACATCATCACCCGCTCCGTCGGCTTCGAGGAGGAGGTCCAGGTGGATGTCATGGGGCTCGTGTCCGAGCCCGGTGACGTGTTCCTGCTCTGCTCGGACGGCCTCGCCAACATGCTCGAGGACCGGGAGATCCACGACGCCGTCGCGCGCCACGCGAGCCTGGAGGAGGTGCCCAAGCACCTCATCGACCTGGCCAATGAGCGCGGCGGCGACGACAACATCAGCGTCATCGTCGTGCGCATGCAGGGCGGTTGAAGAGGGCCCGGACTCGGGGCGCGATTGGGGCGCGCCCTGGAGTCTGTTGACCTTGACACTCTTCAAATGCGGATGATAGCTGCCCCAACCTTTCCACTTACTGAGAATCGCCAGTGGGTGACGGTGCGGGAG
>NZ_RAVY01000124.1:0-30119 GCF_003611625.1 Corallococcus sp. CA054B | reverse complement strand
GAGCGGGCAGGGGCGGCCTGGGGTTGGCGGAGAGGCCCAGGCGGCGCAGCATCACCTGCCGGATGGAGGGGATGCGGAAGCGGAAGATGAAGGCGTCCGCGAAGTAGTGCGCGAGCACGCACGCGAAGCCCAGCGAGGTCAGCGCACGCAGCAGGGGATTCGCCTGCGCGCCACCGCCGATGCCCAGCGAGCCGCGCATGGGGCCATCCAGCAGGAAGCCATGCACCACGCCCAGCGCGAACAGCGGGAGCATGGACACGACCATGGCGGGCCAGATGAGCTTCTGGCTGAGGCGGGGAGAGTCGCCCTCGCGAGGCTCCAGCATGCGGGCGCTGAGGACGTAGTACTCCAGGCCGTGCATGCCCGGGAGCATCACGTAGCCCCACGACGGCGCCACGAGCGCGAGGCCGGTCGCGGTCGCCATGCCCAGGAGGTAGAGCACCTTGGGGCCGCTGGCGTTGCCGGAGCGGAGCACGCTGCGGAAGAGCAGGAGGAAGTAGCCCAGCCAGACGGCGATGAGCAGGGGCAGCGTCTGCCACGGAAGGACGACGCCCTGGCCCACGTCGAGGTAGGCGGGGGCGTTCGGGGCGGCGGACTCCGCGACGAAGAAGATGCGGACGAGGAGGACGGAGAGCAGCAGCGGGACGTAGAGCTGCTGGAGCTTGCGCTCGAGCGGGGAGGGCGCGGGGAGGCCGGCCTGTCCACCGCGCAGGCCGTGCAGGGACCACAGGCCCCGGTGCTGGGACAGGGTGTGGTGCATGCCGAAGACGTTGAAGATGACGGCCACGGCGAAGGTGTGGATGGAGCGGTCGGCGTAGAAGGTGAAGAACAGCGCCGCGCCCACGCCGAGCATGGCCAGCGTGCCGGCCAGGATGTTTCGCGGCTGGTGGGGCGCGGCGGTGAGCACGTCGCGGTGCACGCCGAAGAGCAGGAACGTGAGGATGACGTGCGTGGCGTTGCCCAGCAGGTTCTGGGCGGTCCAGCCCAGGAGCCGGTGGGCGTTGTCCGCGGCGGCAGGGGCGAGGAGCGCGCTGGCGACGGCGGCCACCAGCGTCAGGGCCAGGGGGATGCCCAGGATGGCGAGGTCGGCCCAGGGGGAGAACAGCCACAGGCGGCGAAAGCGCAGGGAGCCGGGCGCGGCCGGCGTGTCCTGCTCCGTGGCGGTGGCGACTCCGGGGCTCAGCGGTGTCATGGGACTGGGAGTATACCGGGTCTCCAGGGGCCCAGAACCTGAGCCCCTCGTGCTGTCCTGCCTGCCGGGCAGGAGGGGGGCTCCCGATGGACGCGCCAGAGGCACCCGTTCTGTTTCGCGCTTCGCAGGGAAGACCCCAGGCCTGGTGGGACCGGCTCTTCCTGGGTCTGGTGTCGACGGGCGCCGCGCTGTTCTACGCCGGCTTCGGAGTCCCCTGGTCTGGAAGCCATCTGGCGCCGGGGCTGAGCGCGGAGAAGGTCCGCTCCGTGTCTCCGGGCATGTCCGAAGATGAGGTGGTTCAACGCATGGGCATGCCCCTGGAGCGGGAGGTGAGTCCATCCGGGAGGCTCTATTGGGACTACGCGAAGCCGGTTGCGAAGGTCCGGCAGTATCCGAAGGTCTACGTCTCCTTCGAGTCAGGACGCGTCTCCGCGGTCGAGGTGGAACTCAAGACCTTCTGGGGTGTCGATGAGGAGGTCCTCTATCTGCGCACCGCTGAGCGCAGCATTGAAAGACCTGACCTCGATGACGTCCTTCCTTGAGCTGAGCTGTCGGCGTCGCGTTGTCGCGATGATGCTGTTCGTGCTGATGGGCTGCCAGCGAGAGCCAAGAGCCAGAGAGGTCCCGGCGGGCGCTCTTGAGCGGATTGGCTCGGAGTGTCTGCCGGAGGGAGGCTGCGGGCAGGGGCTGGTGTGTGCCCAACGCACGAACTTTGCTCACGTCGATGCGGGATTTGCCTGTGAGCTTGTTTGTGATGTCAGGAGCAATCCATCATGTCCCGAGGGGTGGATCTGCGTGAAGACCTTCGACGGACGAGCCGCGGGGCTTCCCGGACATTGCCTCCGGGCTTCGGAGATGTAACGGAGGTGGGCCATCAACAGGAACTGGGTGTGGACTCTGGCGGCAATTCTGCTGATCGGCGTGGCGATGGTTGCGATTGCCAGCTATCTGATGGGAAGAACGCGCATTGTCCTCGTGAACGAAACCGGAAGGGAGCTGCGTGTCCTGACGGCTCGGATTCCTGGCGAGCAATGTGTTTTTGAGAAGGTCCCGGTTCATGGCCGTGTCGTCTGTCAGGGACGGGCGAACGCGGATGGGGACCTGTTGGTTGACCTTGAGTTCACGGATGGCAGCAAGGTCCAGTTGGAAACCGGTGAGTTCTTGAATCCGCTGTTCGGATTTCGAGGAGTCGCCACCGTGAAAGCGGACGGTGGAGTCAGCCTGCGGAGGGACTGAGTGCCGGATGGGGGGCGGCGTGCGCCTGCCCTTGGCCACGAGGGATCTGGCACCGTCTGGGGATACGAGTGATTCTTCCGGGACCTGGGGATGGTTCCCCCGCGGTGGAAGCCCGAGACGCATGAACTGGTAGGTGAAAACATGAAGCCCGAATGGCCTTTGCTGGTGCTTCTAATGCTCCTTTCTTCCTGCGCTGTAAGCCGTGGTCCCAAGATGGCCCCAGTTCATGTTCAAGAGGGAGGGAACTGCAAGAGCACCGCCGACTGCGAGGAGGCGCTGGATTGCATGATCTGGTCGCTGACACCAGGTTCAGGTACCTGTCAGCGGGCGTGCGAAGAGACTTCGGATTGCCCGAGCGGAGAGCTGTGCGGCGGGGCAGCGTTTACCGATTCGCCGGGGTCTTTTTGCACGCCTCCAGGCGTTGACTGATGGAGATGCGTTCGTCCGGAGCCGCTGAATGGCATCGAGATCCACCTGCCGCCGGGGGATCCCCCGGGACCTCCCTGACCGAATCCTGCCGGTGGCCTTCACGCGCTGAATGGCGGAGCGGCCCCATGCAAGGGGCGGGCGGAGCGCGACCCGTCTGTCGGACGGACGCTGGTTGCTGCTGGGGGGCGAAACCGCGTCCGCCGCGGCGTCCCTCCAGCTCGAGCCCGGGCGCGTCGAGCCGATGTCCCGGGGCCTGGTCCGGGCGCGGTCGGGTCAGACGGCGACCGTGGTTCCAGGAGGCCGGGTCCTGGTGGTGGGCGGACGAGACGCCACGGGACAGCTCGTCGAGGCGGCCGAGTGGTTCTCCGCAGATGAGGCAGGCTTCGTGAGCGCGGCGGAGGTCCACCCCTCGCCGCGGGCGCGGCATTCCGCCACGGTGTTGACGGATGGCCGGGTGCTCTTCGCGGGCGGAGAGACGGAGGACGCGCGGACCAGTGACACGGCGGAGGTGCTGGATACGCGCACGCTCCAGGTGAAGCGCCTGTCCTCGCGGATGCAGGTGGCCCGCGCCGGTCACACGGCCGTGTTGCTTCCGGACGGCCGCGTGTTGCTCGCGGGGGGCGACGCGCCCGGGGCGATCCCCACCGCCGAAATCCTCGATCCGGTACGCGACGAGTTCATCCGGGTGGATGCCTCCGAGCGCGAACGGCTGCCCAAGGCGGATGCCGCCCTGGAGATGACGGGCTCACTGCCCAAGGACAAGGACCCCGCGGTGCCGGGGCAGGACCTGCTGGCGGTGCGGCTGAGCCACCCCGTAGTGCGGGACGACAAGGCCTCCATCTCCCTGGTGGGGCCCGTGGGCGAGGTCGCGGGGGAGCACACCTTCGCGGAAGAGGGACGGCTGATCTTCTTCCGTCCTGCGCAGGCGCTGCTGCCGGCCACGGCCTACACGCTCTACGTGCAGGGGCTGCGGGACGCGAAGCACCGCGAGTTGCCGCTCACCACGGTGGGGTTCACCACCGCGACGGTGGCCGCGGGTGAAGGCCGTCCGGACACCCGGCTGCCGCGGCCGCAGTCAAGCCGTCCCAGGGCCACGGCGCAGCCGGTGGCGTCCCTGCGGCCCCTGGAGAAGCGGGGCGCGGATGGCCGCTATGATTGGCGCGCGCCGGAGCGGCCCCTCTTCGATGACGGGGAGACCTGGTTGCCGGGCCCGGAGAACCTCACGGGCCACTGGCGCTCGCGGGAACCGCAGGTGACGCCGGTGGAGCCGCTTCAGGCCGCCCCCGGGGTCACCGCGCTCTCCGGGCGGGTGCTGCGCCTCAATGGCAAGCCTCTGGCGGGCGTACGAATCGTGGTGCGTGGCGTGGCCACGATGACGGATGCCCAGGGCCGCTTCCTCGTGGAGGGGCTCAAGCCCGGTGGCCAGACGTTGGAGGTCAATGGCCAGACGGCCAACCGTGGCGCGGTCCGCTACGGCCTGTTCTTCATGCACGTGGAGATCAAGGAGGGCATCACCAATCCCCTCGGCCACACGGTGTGGATGACTCGGCTGGATCCCCAGGGAACGGTCGCCATCCCGAGCCCCACGACGGAGGAGGTCGCGGTGACGACGCCCGCCATCCCCGGCCTGGAGCTGCGGCTGCCACCCGGGACGGTGGTCCGTGACCGCGCAGGCAACCTGCTCACGGAGATCAACATCACGCCGCTGCCCATCAACCAGGCTCCGTTCCCGCTCCCCAACCTGGAGATGCCGCTGTACTTCACGCTCCAGCCGGGCGACGCGCGCTTCGAGGGCCTGTCTCCGGGCTTCAGCGGCGCGAAGCTGTACTACGCCAACTACCGGGGCGAGCTGCCCGGGGCGAAGGCCAACTTCTGGAGCTATGACGCCAACGCCAGCGGCTGGTTCGCCTACGGCCTGGGCAGCGTCAGCGCGGATGGCCGTCAGGTGATTCCCGATGATGGGGTAGCCCTCTATGGCTTCGTCGGCGCGGGCTACAGCAATCCCGATGCCCCTCCGCCGCAGGTGGGTGGCGGCTGCAACAGTCAGTGCTGCGGCGATGGTTCGGGTGGAAATTGCTCAGGTGGATCCGCCGGCAGTCCGGGGAGCTCCACGGGTGGCGACCCGGTCCAGCTCGCCTCCGGCCAGTTCATCACCCACGAGGTGGACCTCGTCGTCGCGGACATCCTGCCTCTCCGGGTGGAGCGCACCTATCGCTCGTTGGATCTGACGCGCAGGCAGTTCGGCGTCGGCATGGTCAGCAACTACGAGTACTTCCTCTGGCGGTCGACGCTCGACTTCACGGAGTACGAGTTGGTCAGTCCGGACGGAACCCGCATCCGGTATGAGCGGATCTCTTCCGGGTCGGACGACGCGACAGCCATCTTCAAGACGACGTACCCGGGCCCCTGGGCCGGTTCACGCATCCTTCACAACAAGGAGTACCTGGGATGGGACCTGATCTTCCGGGATGGGAGCCGCTGGACGTTCAACCATGCCCACCGGTTGGCTCGGATGGCGGACCGCTTTGGCAATGCGGTGATCATCACCCGTGAGTCTGGGAACTCAGGTCCCATTGTCCGGCTGGATGGTCCCTCTGGGCGATGGGTGGAGTTCACCATCGGCACCAGTGCCAACAACGATGGCTTGGCCACCCAGGCCAAGGATCACACGGGCCGGACCGTTTCGTACACGTACGACACCCAGGGCAGGCTGACCCAGGTGACGGACGCCATGAGCAAGTCCCGCCAGTACACGTACAACACCTCCAATTACATGGAGACGGTGGTGGACGAGGAGAACCGGCTCGTCGTCGAGAACGAGTACGGGTTGAAGGGGAGGGTGTCCAAGCAGACGCTCGCGGATGGGAGCACCTACGAGTTCACCTACCAGCTGGGGCTCGTCCAGCAGTGCCTGCCCGGCGGCGGCTGCAATGTCCGTGATGGTGAGCAGATCGTCCGGACGGACGTGAAGGACCGCTCGGGCCAGACGCGGCGGGTGTCGTTCCTTTCCGGGTACATCACCAAGGACATCTATCCCCTGGGAACGGCGGAGGAGCGCGAGACGAACTTCGAATTGGACCCGTCTACCGGCCGGATGGACGCCGTGATTGACGCCATGGGCCGCCGCACGGAGTACGAGTACGACGCTTGGGGAAACATCACCCAGGTGACTCGCCTGGCAGGCACGCCGCAGGCGGTATCAACCCAATATACGTACACGTCGACCCAGCAGCTCTCCACCGTCGAGGACGAACTCGGGCATGTCACGGAGTACCAGTACGATGCCCAGGACAACCTGACACACATTGAGGACGCGACGGGACGGACCCAGGAGTTCACATATGACTCGCAAGGGAGGCTGCTGACGGTGCGCGCTGGTACGGATGCGCCGGTCACCTTCACGTATGAGGGAGCGGACATCATCGCGGTGACGAGTGGCACCGGTCTGACGGCTGAGTATTCCCACGACGCCCTGGGCCGGGTTGTCACCCGGCGCAGTCCGGGAGGACATGTTGACCGCTATGAATACGACGGTCGGGACCGTCTGACCCGCTACACCAATGCCACTGGGGCTGTCATCGAGTTCGCCTACGACAACTCAGGGCGGATCGTCGCGAGCAAGGACGCTCGGGGTCAGCTGACAAGCTATGTCTATAACAGCCTGGGACTCGTTTCCGAGCGGATGGACCCTCTGGGACGGACGGAGACGTATTCGTACGATTCGGTGGGGCGTTTGAAGTCCTTGAAGGACCGCAAGGGGCAGGTGAGCGGCTGGAGCTATGACTCCTCTGGCGCGATGGTCGAGGCCGGTTTCGGTGCGACGGCGACAGCGCCGACGGCGTACTCTAACACCATTTCCTACGTGTATGACCTGGGGGGGCGGCTCATCAGCATGGAAGACAGCCTGGGACCGGTGGTCTCCCAGTCCTATGACGGCATGAATCGTCTCCTGCAAGAAGTGTCCCCGAACGGCACGGTTGACTACAGCTACGACGTCGCTGGGAGGTTGACGAGCATGACGGCCACGGGGCAGTCACCCGTCACCTACACCTACGACGACTCGGGGCGAGTGACCTCCCTCGTCCAGGGCAGCCGCACGGTCTCCTTTACACATGATGCGGCTGGCCGCCGACAGTCCGTCATCCTCCCCAACGGGGTATCGCAGCACTACGCCCGTAACCTGGCGGGACAGCTGACTGCCATCACCTACAAGCAGGGGACGGTCGTGGTGGGGGACCTGAGCTACACCTACGACGACGACGGAAACCGCGTCTCCGTGGGCGGGACCCAGGCTCGGACGGGCTTGCCGAACGCCGTTTCTGGCGCCGTCTACGACGTGGCCAGTCAGTTGACGACCTGGAACGGCCAACCGCTGTCCTACGACGCCAATGGCAACCTGACTTCAGATGGCACTCGGACCTATACGTGGGATGTCCGCAATCAACTGGCTCACATCAACAATGGCACGGGAACGCTCGCCACGTTCCTTTATGAGCCGACCGGAAGGCGTTCTCGCAAGACGGTGTCTGGGACCGCGGAGGACTACCTCTACAGTGGAGGGAACTTCATCCAGGTTCAATCACTGGCTGGGACGACCAACCTCCTGACGGGGTTCGGACTGGATGAGGTGTTCAGCCAGACATCATCCCTGGGGGCGAAGGACTACCTGACGGATGCGATGCGGTCGACGGTCGCGCTGGTCGATGGCAGTGGTGCCCTGAGCGCGACGTATACCTACGAGCCCTATGGCAAGACGGCTTTCTTGGGGACCACTTCCGGAAATAGGCAGAACTTCACAGGACGTGAGGACGACGATACGGGGCTGCTCTATTTCAGGGCCCGTTACTACGATCCGTCGACGGGTCGGTTCCTTCAAGAGGAGCCGCTTGCGCATCTGCCTGGAGTGCTTCAGGTGTATGCGTTGATGGGTCAGGGACTGCCAGCTTATGCATATGGTTCGAACAACCCACTTACGTACAACGACCCAAGCGGGCTTGCTCCTTGGGTTGATTGGACCTATGCGATTGGAGCGACGTGGGGCGGTGTGGGGATTCTCCTGGGGGCGACGTATCGATATGAGAAGAACGTTTTGATTGTGGAGAACCATCCGCTGCAGCCAAGGCAACAGGTCTCGCTCGGCCTAACGATCTGCTCGGATTCGCCAATGAGCGCATCGACTCAGGCGCATGAAATGGCGCACGTCCCTCAGTATTACATCCTCGGAGATCTCTATATTCCGTTGCACTTGCTGGCTCAGGCCGTGTCGTGGGGAATGACGGGCAATACGCATACGGCCAATCCTCTGGAGTGGGGGCCCATGTCGAACCCGTCTGTTCCGTTCGCCCCACCCCCAGGTTGGCACTGGCCATGAAGTGGCAACTTCGGTTGATGCCCTTGGTGTTGCTTCTGGCGAGCTGTGATGAGTCAGAAGGATTCTTCAGGACTGTCGAGGTAGATGCTCCGATCCGTTCGGAGTGTGTCGAGGCCGCACTGGCTGATTCAGCGGGCGGACGCCAGAGTTCGGCTGGGAGTGGACGTTGGAGCTTGAGCAACGGCTCGACCGAAAATCGTCGTGAGGAACTCACCGTGGTTCTCCGTGATGAAAATGGCAAAGCAAGGCTGGACGTCTTTGCTCAGAGCCTTGTTCCGAGCGACGGACGCTTTACGCCTGGCGAGATTGAGGTGGTGCGAGCTGAAACCCACCGCATCATGCAAGCGCTCTTGGCCCGGTGTGTGAAAGCGGATGTCCAGCAGAAGCTGTCATGTCGGGCGAAGGTGAAGAATTTCAAGGGCAAGGACGCCTGCGCCCCCTTGTGAGTCTGGGCTCCAGGGATTTGACGTGTGACAGGTTGCCAACAGGGACGGGTGCGCTGCTGGAGTGCACCCGTCCCGGTTTGGCTGCTGGACGGACGGGGGGCTGGATTGGTTTGGTGTCGTGCCCAGCCGGATGCGAGCCCGGAGGATTCAAGAGGGCTTCATTGGGAATGCACCACGGTTCCCTGGCGAACCGTGTTCTTTTGAGAGCGTCCCACTTCACGGTCGTGTCGTCTGTCAGGGACGGGCGAATGCGGACGGAGGACTGTCTGTCGATGTGGAGTTCGCGGATGGCAGCCGGGAACAATTGGAATCAGGTCTGTTCGTGAATCCGCTACTCGGATTACGGGGAGTCGTCACCTTGAATGCGGACGGTAGAATCAGCCTGCATGAGGGCTGATATGGGTGAGCCCATGGCTGCTGCTGCCTGGTCACTGCTCATGCAGGGATCGTCCATCCCATAACGGCCATGCGATTCGTGCGTGTTGTCTGGAGCTTCGTTGCGACTACCTGGGGACGCTGCCGGGAGGCGTGGATGAAAAAAGTTGGACCTGGCCCACCGCGGAATTGGCCGGTGTTGTTTCAGGGTTTGAATTGCTCGACCCGGCGTTGTCGGAGGAACGGAGAGACCAATGGTGGCAAGCTTTCTTGCCGCAGAGGTGCATTACTCGCGACAGCAGCAGGGCGGCTTGTTCTACGTCGTGTCAGAGCCACTGGCGCCGGTTCTTCGCATCGAAGCCGCGTCACCCCCTCCCGTGGAACTGCTGACCGGGATGATCTGGGGGCCCGGGACGGAAGGAGCACCTGCCTGGTGCGCCATCTGCCCCGAGTCCATGGATTGGTCCTTTATCGTGGAGTCTGACGGTCCGTTCTTCCTGAAACCCGTTTGAACCTGCATGGATCCGCCCCTCGGGGACTCTCTGTAGGGACGGGGTTCATCCTCCACCCACCCCGTGCTAAAACGGGGATGTCCATGGAAGGCCGACTGCTTCTGAAGAACTGCGCCGTGTTCCGTGCGGACGGTCGCGTCCGCCACGGCATGGCCGTCGTGGTCGAAGAGGGCATCATCCGCCGCGTCGCCCCGGACGCCGAGGTGCCCGTGCTCCCCGGTGACTGGGAAGTGGCCTGTCGCGGCCGGCTCGTCGCCCCCGGGCTGGTGGACTGTCACTCGCACATGGTCAACGGGCAGCTCTTGCCCCCCAATGGCGACTTCCTCCTGCGCCAGCCCCGCTCGCGCCTGGAGCGCATGCGTTCGGTGGCCAACCTCCTCACCGCCGAGGACGTGGAGGTCCTGACCCGCTTCGCCTCCGCCCGCGCGCTGCTCGATGGCGTCAGCCTCGTCGTGGACCACCTGTCGTGCCCCACCGACGTCGCCGGCGCCCTGGAGGCCCAGGCCCGCGCCGCGAACGCGCTGGGCATTCGACTCGTCACGTCCCACTCCACGCACAGCCTGGATGGCGCGGATGTGGCCAACGCCCAGGCGGACGCCAACGCCGACTTCGTCCGCCGCTACCGCGAACACCCCCGCGTCCGGGGCGCGCTCGGCTTCCATGCGTCCTACACCTGCGAGGACTCCCTCCTGTCCCGCATCGCGGGGCTGCGCAAGGAGCTGAACGCCGCCGTCGTGTTCCACCTGGCGGAGAACGAGGACGACCTCTCCACCACCTACGCCACGCATGGCCGCCGCGTCGTGCCGCGCCTGGACGCCCTGGGCCTCTTGGGCCCCCACGCCATCGCCGGCTACCCGCGCGCCGTGGAGCGCTCCGAGTCCGAGCGGCTGGCCGCCTCCGGCACCTTCATCGCTCTCACGCCCCGCGCCACCCGCTCCATGGACCGCGCGGCCGAGTCCGCCGACGGCGCGCTCTCCAGCCTCCACCTCGTGGGCCTGGGCACCGGCGGCCATGGCACCCTCCAGGAGGAGCTGGCCGGGGCGCTCGTCAGCATGCTGTCCCTGGCGCGCTCCGGCCGCATGCCGGACCTGGATGACTCGCTGGCGCACCTGTTCGTCAGCGGTCCCGCGGAGCTGTGCACCCGCCTGTACGGCAAGCCGTCGGGCGGCGTGGAGGAGGGCAGCCTCGCGGACCTCGTCGTCTACGACGCCATCCCCGCCGCGGACCCGGAGACGGGCTACTCGCCCTTCCTCCTGGGGCAGCTGACCGCCGCCCGCGTGGCGTGGACCATCGTGGATGGCCGCGTCTGCGTCCGCGAGGGACAGCTGCTGGGCAGCGACTTCGTGGACCTGTCCCGCGACGCCGCCGCGGCGCTCGCCCGCGTCTGGTCCCGCGCACGGCTGGGTTCGTAGGGTAGAAGGGGCGCGTGAGTGCCCTGCCTCCCCGCCTCGTGGACCTGCTGCGTGCCTCCCGCGCCCGCCGGGGTCCGCTGCTCGCTGACTCCGCCACCTCCGCCTTCCGCCTCCTGAACGGCGCCGCGGACGGCGTACCGGACGTAACGGCGGACCTCTTCGGCGACGTCGTCGTGGTCAGCCTCTACCGCGACCTGACCGATGCCGAGGAGGTCACCCTGCTCGACGCCACCGTCGCCGCCTGGACGCCCCGGAGCGTCTACCTGAAGCGCCGTCCCCGCGAGGCGCGCGTGCTCGCCAACGTGGCGAAGGACGCGCTCGCTCCGGAGTCCGCCGCGCGGGGCGAGCCCGTGGAGGACTTCGTCGCGAAGGAGAACGGCCTGTCCTTCCACATCCGACCCGGACAGGGCCTCTCCGTGGGCCTCTACCTGGACATGCGCGACACCCGCGCGTGGCTCCAGACCCAGGCCTCCGGCCTCACCGTGCTCAACCTCTTCGCGTACACCTGTGCCTTCGGCGTCGCCGCGACCGCCGGGGGCGCGAAGCGCGTGCTCAACATGGACGCCAGCCGCCGCGTGCTCGAGTGGGGCGAGGAGAACGCGCGCCTCAACGGCCAATCCGTGGATCGCTACGACTACGTGGCGGGCGATGTCTTCGATTGGCTCGGGCGGCTCGCGAAGAAGGGGGAGTCCTTCGACGTCGTGGTCGCGGACCCTCCGTCGTTCTCCACCACCAAGACGACGCGCTTCTCCGCCGCTCGCGACTACGCCCGGCTGGCCGAGGCCGCAGCGAAGGTGGTGGCTCCCAGGGGCCGGCTGGTCGCCTGCTGCAACCTGACGGGACTGCCTTCGCGCCGCTTCGAAGCCATGGTGCTGGAAGGCGTGACGCGGGCTGGCAGGACCGGGAAGCCAGTGGGGTCGCTCGGTCCCTCGGGGCTCGACTTTCCAACACCTCCGGGTGAGGAACCGGCGCTCAAGGTGCACGTCGTCCAACTTCGTTAGCGCCTCCGGGCGGGGCGCGGCTACATTGCTTCCATGGCTCCCGCCGCCTCCTCGCCCCCGCGCGATGCGTTCCGCTTCGGCAACTACCGGCTCATTGATCGGATCGCCGTGGGGGGCATGGCGGAGATCTTCCTCGCGCACCAACTGGATGCCAGCGGTGACGAGACGCCCATCGTCATCAAGCGCATCCGCCCGCATCTGTCCAAGCACGCGGCCTTCGTGAAGATGTTCCTCAACGAGGCGCGGCTGGCCGCCCAGCTCAACCACCCCAACATCGTGCAGATCCACGACCTGGGGAAGATCGTCGACAGCTACTTCATCGCCATGGAGTACGTGTCCGGCCGCGACATGCGCCGCGTCGTGCCCAAGGCCGAGTCCCTGGGGATTCCCTTCCCCATGGTGTACGCGCTGAAGATCGCCTCCTGCGTCTGCGCGGGCCTGCACTACGCGCACCAGAAGAAGGACCGCTACGGCAACCCGCTCAACATCGTCCACCGCGACGTGACGCCGGAGAACATCGTCGTCGCGTTCGACGGCTCGGTGAAGGTGCTGGACTTCGGCATCGCCAAGGCCGCCAACCAGGTGGAGGAGACGCGGTCGGGGGAAATCAAGGGCAAGCTCAGCTACCTGTCCCCGGAGCAGTGTCTGGGCCGGCCGCTGGACTGCCGCAGCGACATCTTCTCGCTGGGCACCGTCCTCTACGAGTGGCTCACCGGCTTCAAGCTCTTCACCGGCGACTCCGACGTCGCCGTCATGCGCAGCATCACCGAAGCGAAAATCTACGCGCCGTCGTACTTCCGCGAGGACCTGCCGGAGCGCGTGGAGGCCATCCTGATGCGCGCGCTCGCCCGCGACCGCGAGCGCCGCTACCAGACGGCGCTGGAGATGCAGCGCGACCTGGACGCCTTCCTGGAGTCCTACGACTTCACGCCCTCGCCGCTGCACCTGGCCAACTTCGTCAAGCAGCTCTTCGAGGACGAGCGCCCGCAGGAATTGAAGCGCCTGTCCACGCGCCAGTCCTCCGCGCCCACGTCGGAGATGGCGCTGGAGCTGGCGGAGGTGGCGGCGCACGTGGATGGCCCGCCCACGGAGGCCATGCGCATGGATGACCTCCCCGCCACCGAGCCGCGCCTGCTCGCGCTGACGTTGGAGCCGGCGCTGTACGAGAAGCTGGAGGCCCAGGCGCGCAAGGCGAACGTCTCCCTGGCGAAGCTCGCGGCGGATGTGCTGGAGGGATGGCTCAAGTCGCGTTGAACCGCGTGCCTTTGCTCACCCCATGCCCCGGCTGAAGCTGACGCTCGAATACGAAGGCACCCGGTACGTAGGCTGGCAGGTGCAGCCCAACGGCCCGTCCATCCAGTCCACGCTCCAGGACGCGCTCCAGAAGCTCCTGGGGGAGCGTGTGTTCGTGGCCTCCGCCGGACGCACCGACTCGGGCGTGCACGCGACGGGGCAGGTGGCCAGCTTCGACACGCCGCGCGTGCTGCCGATGAAGGCCTACACCATGGGCCTCAACAGCATCCTCCCGCCGGACATCGCGGTGGTGGCCGCGGAGGAGGTGTCGCCGGAGTTCGACCCGCGCCGCTGGTCTCGCGGCAAGCGCTACCGCTACCGGGTGAGCAACCGGCGCACGCGCTCACCGCTGCTGCGCACGACGCACTGGGAGCTGTTCGCCCCGCTGGACGTGGAGGCCATGCGCCGCGCGGCCCAGGCGCTCGTGGGCCGGCATGACTTCTCCGCGTTCCGTGCCGCGGACTGCCAGGCGAAGCACGCGGTGCGGGAGATCCGGCAGGTGCGCGTGGAGGGCACTTCCGGGGACACCGTGGCCTTCGTGGTGGAGGGCACCGCCTTCCTCAAGCACATGGTGCGCAACCTGGTGGGCACGCTGGTGGAGGTGGGCAAGGGCCGCCGCCCCGAGGCCTGGGTGGCCGAAGTGCTGGCTTCGCGCGAGCGCAAGCTGGCCGGGGCAACCGCGCCGCCGCAGGGGCTGGTGATGGAGGAGGTCTTCTACGGCGACGGCCCGCCTCCTCGCTCGGCGGGGGAAGCGGCTGTTGGGGAAGAGGACGAAGGGTGAGAGTGCGATAGGCTTTCGGGCCGTGAGCTCCAAGCCCAGTGTCCTCGAACCCCTGCGCGTCCGCGTCCGCCGCTTCCAGTTCATCGTCGGACTGGGCTTCCTGTCGCTGGTGGTGGGCGCCATGCTCAGCGTGTCGCTGGCGCTGCGGCTGCACGCGCGGGTGAACGCGCTGCCGTCCGACTTCCTGCGCATTCCGGTGGCGGTGGTGCTGGAGAACCTGTGGGTGCTCGCGGTGCTGCCGGCGCTCTGCTACGGCGCCGCGCGCATCGTCGCGCTGCGCACGTGGACCACCGCCGTGGGGGCCGCGGTGTCCGGCGGCGTGTTCGTGATCGCGCTCAACTTCGTGCGCGATGGCTTCGATGGCCTCGCCACGGGCTGGGGCTTCGCGTCGGCGTTGCGGGTCGTGGCCTTCGTGGGAGGCATCCTGCTGAGCGCCCGGGCCATCCGCGCGGGCCGCGCCGCCGCAGAGAAGGGCTCCGCGGAAGCGGAGGCGAAGGCCGCCGCGCGCAAGTCGGAGTACGACGAGTTCCTCAAGGCCGCGGAGGCCGGGGGCGCGAGGCTGGAGCAGCGCGAAGGGAGCGCCGCCGCCGAAGCTCCGGCCACGTTCCAGGAGACGCCCGCCGTTGGGGAGCCCTCCGCGCCCGAGGGGAGTGCTTCCCCCCCGGGCGAGGTGTCGAAGACGCCCGCGGCCTGAGGGCCTACGGGTAGCAGGCCGCCTGGCGCAGGCCGGTGTCCTCGGGGAAGCCGAGGGCCACGTTGAAGTTCTGCACGGCCTGGCCGGCCATGCCCTTCACCAGGTTGTCCAGCGCCGCCATCACCGCCACGGAGCGGCCCTTCGTCGCCACGGAGATGTCGCAGAAGTTGCTGCCCGCCACGGCCGCCACGCGCGGCGTGCCCTCCACGATGCGCACGAACTTCGAGCCCTCGTAGTAGCGGCGGTACGTCTCCGTCAGCGACTGCGTCACCACCGCGCCGCCGTGCTCCGGCCACTCGAACTGCACCGTGGCGAAGATGCCGCGCACCATGGGCGCCGAGTGCGGCACGAAGGCCAGCCGGTGCCGCTGCGAGCCGTGCGCCACCAGCATCACCTCCACCTCCGCCTCGTGCTGGTGCTCCAGCGGCTTGTACGCGCGGAAGTCGTGCGCGCGCGTCGGGTGGTGCGTCCCCTCGCCCGGCAGCGAACCGGAGCCGGACGAGCCCGTCACGCCCGACACCGCCAACAGCCCCAGCCCCTTCGTGGCCGCGATGGGCAGGAGCGCCAGCTGCACCGCCGTGGCGAAGCAGCCCGGGTTGGCGATGCGCTTCGCCGTCTTCACCTGCTCACGCTTCCACTCCGTGAGGCCGTAGGTGAACGTGCCCAGCAGGTCCGGGGACGGGTGCGGCCGGCCGTAGGCGCCCGCGTACCGGCCCGGGTGGTCCAGGCGGAAGTCGGACGACAGGTCCACGAGCAGCAGCCGGTCCGTGAGGCCCGCATCCGCCCACTGCTTCTCCATCCCGGCGAACTGCGACGCCAGGTCGCCGTGTCCCAGCGCGCTGAACACCACCGGGCGCGGCGAGTCCGCCAGCCAGCGCCAGTCCGGCTCCGCCTCGAAGCGGCCGTCCACCAGGCCGCGCAGGTGCGGGTGCACCTTGTGGATGGGCGAACCCGCGTGGTGCCGGGACACCACGCGGATGCCGGCGTTGCCGGGATGGCCCGCGAGCAGCCGCAACAGCTCGCCTCCGCCGAAACCGGAGGCCCCCAGGATGTAGATGTGCGCAGGCGACGTCATGACTTCCTCCCCGCTCCCAGCTTGGGCGCGAGCTTCTCCACGATGAGATTCCCCAGGGCGTTCGGATCCGCGCGCGCGTTGCGAGCGGGCAGCCCCACCACCTGCTCCACGAAGCGCACGCCCACCGCGTTGTCCGTGGCGGGCCCGGCCACCATGTCCATCTCGATGCCGTACACCTCGCGCAGGTGCCGCACGCCGCCGGCCGCGCCCACGGGGTCGTTCGCGCACAGGATGTACGCGCCGCCCAGCGCCTTGAGCTCCGGGTCCGCCAGGATGGCCTGCACGCCGTACTCGCCCATGATGCCGTCGCCCGTCTCCGCGACGATGACGTCCACGTCCTGGGCCGCCATCTCCGAAAAGACGATCCGAGCCACCTTGGACGCGGTGCGCGCGCCGGTGCACACGACGCCCGCGTCGGTGAAGTCCATCACCACGTCCGCGCCGCTGTCCTGCATGGACAGGGTGTCACGCATCAGCGACACGCCCGTGAGCTTCGCGCCGCCCACGCGGTAGCCCGCCTGGGCGAGCTTCCGCACCACCACGCTGGCCGCGTACGTCTTGCCCGCGTTCATGCAGGTGCCCACCACGTACACCACCGGGCACGTCACCGCCCGCGACGTGCCCTTGAGCGCGCCGGTGGAGATGTGCGCGTGCTGGCCCGCGCGCGACTGGAACTCCGGGAAGGTGAGGACCTGGCCCAGCACCTCCGCCTCGAACGGCGCGCCCACGCCCGGGTTGTGCGACGTGCACTTCCCGATGACGCCGCCCATGTTGAGGATGTGGAGCCTGTCGCCCACCGTGACGGACGTGGGCACGATGCCCTCGTAGCCGTGCAGGGCGTTGCGGTGGCCCAGCGCGCCCACGACGATGTCGCCCGCGTGGAGCGTGACGAGCCGGCCGTTCACGTCCTCCAGCTGGTTGTAGACGCTCTTCTCCCCGTGGATGCGCACCGCGATGACGGCGCCTTCCTCGCACTTGACCTCATCCGTGAGGTGCACCGTGCGCCCCACCTGGAGGTTGCGGGTGACACTTCCCACCTTGTCGACGTGGATCTTCATGTCGTCACTTCGCTTTCTGCGAGAGCATCTGCGCGACGCCGTAGAGCTTGGCGAACCCCGCCGCCTCCGTCCCCGTCCACAACACATTGGCCTCACCGTACGTGGCCACCTTCGCGTCCATCAGCGAGTGCGGCGAACGCACGCCTTCCACGACGTGGGCGCGCGGGGTGAGCACCAGCTTCACCTCGCCCGTCACGCGGTCCTGCGAGGAGGCGAGGAACGCCTCCAGGTCCTTCACCAGCGGGTCGAAGAAGTGCCCCTCGTGCAGGAGCGACCCGTACAGGTTGCCCACCGTCTCCTTCCAGAAGAGCTGCTTGCCCGACAGCACCAGCTTCTCCAGCTCGCGGTGCGACGCGATGAGCAGGTGCGCCGCAGGGGCCTCGAAGCCCACGCGGCCCTTGATGCCCAGGATGGTGTCGCCCAGGTGCACGCCCCGGCCGATGCCGTACGGCCGGCCCAGCGCGTTGAGCTTCTCCACCACGTCCACCGCGGACATCGCCTTGCCATCGAGCGCCACCGGCACGCCCTTGTCGAAGGAGATGACCAACGGCCGAGGCTTCAGGTCGGTGGGAATCTCACCACCGGGGAAGGCCGCCTCCGGCAGGGTGCTCCACGAGTCCAGCGTCTCGCGGCCGCCCACGGACGTGCCCCACATGCCCTCGTTGACGGAGTACGTGCCCGTCTTCGCCGGCAGGTGGATGCCGCGCTCCGCGAGGAAGGAGATCTCCTGCTGACGGGAGAGCGCCAGGTCGCGGATGGGCGTGATCAGCTGCAACTGCGGCGCGAGCGTGCGGAACGCCACGTCGAAGCGGACCTGATCATTCCCCGCGCCGGTGCTGCCGTGGGCCACGGCCTGCACGCCCAGCTTCTCCGCCATGCGCACGGCCTCCACGGCCTGGCAGGCGCGCTCGGCGGAGACGCTCAGGGGGTAGAGCTGGCCGCGCAGCACGTTGCCGGCGATGAGGAAGCGCAGGTAGCCCTGGAACAGGGTGTCGCGCGCGTCCACCGTGTGGTGCGCCACCGCGCCCAGCTTCTGGGACAGGGCCTGGATGCGCTCCAGCTGCTCGGGCGGGAAGCCGCCCGTGTCCACGGTGACGGTGGTGACGTCCCAGCCCTGCTCGCGCAGGTACACCGTGCAGAAGGCGGTATCGAGGCCGCCGGAGAACGCCAGCACCACGGACTTCTTGCTCATCTTCGGACTCCTGTTGCTGCGAAAGGGGGTGAGGAAGCTTTCAGGGGGCCCAGACGCGCGAAGCGGCCTGGACCTGCTGTGCGTGGGTGCGCGTGAGCCAGTCGCGCGCATCCGCCAGTTCCTCGCGCGCGGTGGCGAGGCCCAGGTTTCCGGCGCCACCCAGGTGGGTGGCCGTCAGCGCGCCGCGGTCCGGCTGGAAGCTGCCGTCGTTGAGCTGACGGCCCACCTCCCGGTACGCGTCGCGGAAGGGCTGGCCCTTCGCCACGAGCGCGTAGGCGTGGTGCGCGGCGTAGAGCGTGTCGTCGCACGCCGCGCGCGCCTTCTCCGCGTTCACCTTCAGCGCGGGCACCAGCCGCGAGAGCACCTCCAGCAGTGCCTTCGCGCTGGTGAGTGCCTGGAGGGTGGGGCGCTTCAGCAGCTGGAAGTCACGGTGGTAGCTGGAGGGAAGCCCGCCGGCCACCGCCTCCACCTGGTGCGCAAGGCCCCGCAGCTCGCGGCAGCGGCCCCGGGCCAGCTCCACCACGTCCGGGTTCTTCTTCTGCGGCATGATGGACGAGCCGGTCGTGAAGGCATCCGGCAGGGCCAGGAAGCCGAACTCGTCCATGCTGTAGAGCTGCACGTCCCAAAGCCACTTCTCCAGAGTGCCCGCCACCGAGCACGCCCAGGTGAGCAGCGCTGCTTCATGCCGCCCCCGACTGTCCTGCGCGTCGATGGGGCTGCGTTGAACCCGACTAAAACCGAGCAACCGCGCGACATATTCACGGTCGATGGGCAGCGGCACACCGAAACCCGCGGCGGCGCCCAGCGGGCAGCGATCGAGCCGCCCCCACACGCCCTTCAGCGCCTCCAGCTCCTCCAGCAGGCCTTCGGCGAACGCCATGCCCCACAGGCCGAAGGTGGACGGCATCGCGCGGCGCAGGTGCGTGTAGCCGGGCAGGGGCAGGTCCGCATGCGCTTCCGCGAAGTCCAAGAACGTGCCGGCGAGCTCCGCCGTGCGCGCGCCCAGCGCGAGCAGCTCCTCGCGCATGAACAGGCGCAGGGCGAGCAGCACCTGATCGTTTCGGGAGCGCGCCAGGTGGATGCGCTTGCCCGCCTCGCCGGTGCGCTCCACGAGCGCGGCCTCCAGCGCGGTGTGGCCGTCCTCCTGTTCCGGGCGGATGGTGAAGCGGCCCGCGCGCGCCTCGTCGTGCAGCGCGTGCAGGGCGCTCACGAGCGACGCGGCGGCCTCCGGAGCGAGCAGCCCCACGTGCGCGAGCATGCGCGCGTGCGCGGCGCTGCCCAGCGCGTCGTGCGGGACGAGCGACAGGTCCACCACGGGGTCGTCGCCCACGGTGAAGGCGTGGATGGCCGCGTCCAGCGGCTGGCCCTTGCCCCACAATGTCTCAGCCACGCGACACCTCCCCGGCATAGCCGTGCAGCAGTCGTCGATAGAACGCGAGCCCCGCCTCCAGCTCCGCGCGCGTGAGGTACTCGTTCGCCTGGTGGCTCCGCAGCGTGTCGCCCGGGCCCACCTTCACCGCCGGGATGTCTCCCAGGAACGCCCAGTCGGACGTGGTGCTGGAGCCCACCGTGTCCTGGCCCGACGCCACCACCGCCGCGCGCACCAGCGGATGCGACGCATCCGTGCCCTTGGGCAGGTAGCGCGCGGAGTGCACCACCACCTCGCTCTCCAGCGCCCGGCCCACGTCCTCCGCCACCTTCGCGTGGTCCATGCCCGGCGTGGTGCGCAGGTCCACGAAGAACTCGCACCGGTCCGGCACCTGGTTGCGCGCCAGTCCTCCGGACACCTGCGTCACCTGCGCCCGCGCCTCACCCAGCAGCGGGTGCGCGGGGAAGCGCAGGGCGGACACGGCCTGGATGTCCCGGGCCGCCTTGAGGATGGCGTTGTCCAGCCCTCCTGCGTGCGCGTGCGCCACGTGGCCGCTCTTGCCGTGCGCCACGCAGCGCAAGAGCAACATGCCCCGCTGCGCCGTGCAGGGCTTGAGCGACGTGGGCTCGCCCACGATGGCTGCGTCCAGCGGCCCCAGCGTGGAGAGCAGCGGCCCCAGCCCCTTGCCGCCCGTCTCCTCCTCGGCGGTGAGCGCGAAGACGCACTCGACACCCCTGGGCGCGCCTTCCTCCAGGAGCGCCTTCGCGGTGAGGAGCATGGCGGTGACGCAGCCCTTGGCGTCGTTGGCGCCCAGGCCGTAGAGCGTGTCGTCCTTCCACACGGCCTCGTGCGGCTCCGTGGTCCACCCGGCGCACGGCTTCACCGTGTCCAGGTGGGAGTTCACGAGCAGGCGCTTCGGCCCGCTGCCCACGCTGAACCACACGTTGTGGCCCTGGCGGTGCACGCGGGCACCCCAGGACTCCGCATGGCCCGCGACGAGGTCCGCGATGCGGGCCTCGTCGCCGGAGACGCTGGGCGTGGCGACCAGCGCGGTGAGCAGCTCGGCGGGGTTCAACCCTTGGCCTCGCCGTGCTTCACCGGGTGCTCGCGCACGACCATGGTGCCGCTGCCCTCGTTGGTGAAGACCTCCTCCAACAGGGCATCGGACTGCTTGCCGCTCACCAGGTGCACGCTGCCCACGCCGCCCACCAGCGCGTGGCGCATGGCGTGCGCCTTGGGACGCATGCCGCCCGTGAGCCGGCCTTCGGCCTCCAGGGACGCCAGGTCCGACAGCGTGGCCAGCGAGATGAGCGACGACGGGTCGGAGACGTCCTTGAGGAGCCCCGGCACCTCCACCAGGAAGAAGAGCTTCTCCGCGTGCAGCGCCGCCGCCAGGGCCGCCGCCACCGTGTCCGCGTTGGTGTTGTAGACAGCGCCGTCCTGGCCGCCCGACAGCGGGGCGATGACGGGCACGTAGTCCGCGCTTCTCAGGTGCTCCACGACGCGCGTGTCCACGGACTCGATGTCGCCCACGAGGCCGTAGTCCACCATGCGCCCTTGCGTCTCGCCGGGCTCCGTCACCAGCACGGGCGGGCGCTTGCGCGCCTTGATGAGGCCCGCGTCCACGCCGGACAGGCCCACCGCGGGCACGCCCGCGGCCTGGAGGTCCGCGAGCAGGTCCGTGTGCAGCTTGCCCGCCAGCACCATCTTGGCCGCGTCCAGCACGGGCGCGGAGGTGACGCGGCGGCCGGCCACCTTCTCGATGGGCAGGTGCAGGGCGTCACAGAGCGAGTCCAGCTCCGGACCGCCGCCGTGCACCACGACGGGGCGGATGGAGAAGGCCCACAGGAGGGCGATCTGCTCGCACGCGGCCTTGCGGGTGCGCGGATCCGTCAGCACGGCTCCGCCCAGCTTCACGACGAAGGTCTTGCTGCGGAACTGCTTCACGTACTTCGCCGCGTTGCGAAGCGCGGCGTACGGGTCGGGAGACAAAGGCACGGTGGACCTCTGGAAATTCGAAAGGGGACGAAGAAGGGTGGGGCGGCGGGCTGCTACGGCTTCAGCCGCCGCGCATCCAGGCCAGGAGGGCGCGCTGCACGTGGTAGCGGTTGCCCGCCTCGTCCACGACGCGGCTGCTGGCGTGATCCAACACCTCGTCGGCGACCTCCACGTTGCGGCGCACGGGCAGGCAGTGCAGGAACGCCGCGTCCTTCGCGGCCTTCGCCATGTGCCGGCGCGTGGGCATCCAGCCCGAGTACGACGCGAGCAGCGCCGCCACGTCCGTGGGCGTGCTCGCCGTCTGGGCGGTGGGGCCCCAGGACTTCGCGTACACGGCGCGGCTGCCCACCAGCGCCTCGTCCTGGTCGTGCGTGTACGTGATGCTGCCGCCGGTGGCCTTGGCGTACGCCTCCGCCTCCGCGCGCACGGCCGGGTGCAGGTCGAAGCCCGGCGGATGCGCCACGCGCACCTCGCAGCCCGCGGCCGCCGCGGACAGGAGGAAGGAGTTGGGCACGGCCTTGGGCAGCGGCTTGATGTGCGGCGCCCAGGTGAGCGTCACTGGCAGCTTCTTCGTGGTGCCGAACGTCTCGCGCAGGGTGAGCGCGTCCGCCAGGCCCTGGCAGGGGTGCTCGCGCGCGGACTCCATGCTCACCACCGGCACGGTGGCCCACTTGCGGAAGGCGTTGATGACGGGGTCCGCCTCGTCCTCCTCGTCACCGCCACCCTGGGAGAAGGTGCGGATGCCGAGCATGTCCACGAAGCGCGACAGGACGGGCGACGCCTCCTTGATGTGCTCCGCGCGGTCCGCGTTCATCACCGCGCCGGGACGGTCCTCCAGCTTCCACACGCCAGAGCCCACGTCGAGCACGACGGCGTGCCCACCCGCGCGCAGCATCACCGCCTCGAAGGACGTGCGCGTGCGCAGGGACGGGTTGAAGAACACCATGCCCAGGAGCTTCCCCGGGAAGATGTGGCCCGGATCCTTCTGCTTCCACGCGGCCGCCTGCGAGAGGACCGCCTCGACGCCTTCCGGGCCCAGGTCCTGAATGCGGGTGACATGCTTCATGGGCTTCGTGCTCCCCCGGCCGCGCCGGATGGATGGGGACTGCTGAATATGCACCCAAATTCGTGCATATTCGCTGAGGAGGCGCGGATATTATGCAGAACGGCGCAGCGCGCAAGAACATTCACTGGGATTTTTCATGCGCCTTGCGTGCGTATTCAGCCGCATGCATGGTGAACGTGAATGAACCTGGACGACGCCATCCTTCAGCTCATCTCCCGGCAGGACGTGCCGGATCAGTTCGTCCTGCAGTCGTTGCTCGAAGAGGCGGGGCACACGCCCAGCCAGTCCACGCTGTCGCGGCGGCTGAAGAAGCTGAGCGTGCAGAAGGTGAACGGGCGCTATCAGCGCGCCGAGCCGCCGGTGGCGCCCGTGCCGCTCGCGCCGCGCGTGACGATCATCGAAGCGCCGCCCAACATGCTGGTGCTGAAGACGGCGCCCGGCTACGCGCAAATCTTCGGGCTGGCGCTGGACCGCGAGGAGGTGGAGGGCCTGGCGGGGACGGTGGCGGGTGACGACACCATCTTCATCGCGGTGAGGGATCCGTCGTACCTGCGCGACGTACGCGAGGCGGTGGAGGAACTCATCCAGCGCGGCCCGTGAACGGGAAGCGGCGCACGGACTCCCACGGGCCACCGAGGTAGCGCCAGAGCAGCAGCGCGGGGGCGTGCGAGTCGAAGGCGGACCAGCCCGCGCCCAGCTCCGCGAGGGCGGCCTTCGCCTCCTCCACGGTGGCCTTGTTCATCAGCGTGACGTGGGGCCGGAAGGGCTGACGGTCCTGCGGCGTGAGCCACTCCGCGTAGGCGCGGGACAGCTCGCGGTGCACGGGCGCGAGGCCAGGGGCCTCCACGTCCACCGCCATGCCGCGGCCCAGGCTCCGCAACTTCATGAAGCGCAAGCTGGGCGCGGGGCGCTCGGTGACGACCTCGAGCGCGGCCTCCACGGCGTCCTGCTCGTGCGCGGGCAGGTGGTGGAAGAGGGAGACGTGCGCCGGGATGACGTTGCGCTCGGGCGGGAAGTAGCGGCGGCGCAGGCCATCCAGGCGCGCGAACGCCTCTGGCTCCAGCTCAGCGGTGATGAGCAGCGGGGCTTCGGAGAGGGCGGCCATGCGGCGCACACCTTCCGTCCGAAGCCCCGGGGGCACAAGAGGGGCCTACTTCTGCGACGCGAAGAAGGCCTTCAGCGAGTCGTCGGCCTTCTGGCGGTACTCCGGCAGGCGTGAGCGCTCGGCCTCGGCGAGGGCCTTCTTCACGCCCGGCGCGTCGAAGTCGTGGGTGTAGACCGGCGTGCCGGGCTGCTGGCGCCACGAGTCGGCGAGGCTGCCCGCGTCGATGGCGTCGAAGCCCAGCTCCTCCACGAGCTTGAGCACCTTCGCGCGGTGCTCGGGCGGATCGCCCGCGACGGGCAGCGCGACGCGGCCGGGCGTGCCCTTCGGCAGGCCCTTGTCCAGGAGGCTCTGGAAGAAGATGTTGTTGAAGGCCTTGATGACGGGGCGGCCGATGAGCGACGCGACCCACTCGCTCTCCAGCTTGCCGTTCACCAGCTCCGGGATGCTTCCGTCGCGCACGGGGTAGTAGTTGCCCGTGTCGATGATCACGACGTCCTTCGGCACGTTCGCGAACAGGCCCTTCGGCAGGTCGGGGACCGCCTTCTGGGGAATGGTCACGACGACGACCTCGCCCGCCTTCGCGGCCTCTTCGACGGTGACGGCCTTCGCGCCGGTCTCCTTCGCGAGGTCGCGCAGGGTGTCCGGCCCGCGTGAGTTCGCGATGGACACCTCATGGCCCAGCTTCGTCCACCGCCGAGCCAGGGTCCCGCCGATCAGGCCCGCGCCAATGATTCCGATCTTCATGTCGATCTCCTCCGGAAAGTGAGTCCCAGGACTTCAGGCGTCGGTCGGATGCGCGGCCCTTTTCCGCGATGCGCGGGACCTGACGGGTTTTTCGTGAGGCCCCCGGGCACCGGGCGCGTTCCCGCGCGCCTTGCTAGGGTCCCGCCCCCTATGCGAATCCTCGTCGGACTGACCTCGTCGGGCTGGACGGAGAAGGCCCGGTGGGCGTTGGATCACCACCGCGTCGCCTACCGCTACCAGGACTACGTCCCCCTCATCCAGGAGCCCTGGCTGCGCAAGCAGGTGGGGCCCGGCGTGAAGCCCTCCGTGCCGCTGCTCGTGGACCCGCCCCAGCCGGCCACGCACGGCTCGTTCGCCATCGCGAAGCACGCGGAAGCGGTAGGGCAGGGCAGCCCGCTCTTCCCGTCCGCGCAGGTGGACGCCATCACCGCGTGGAACGACATCAGCGAACACGTGCTGGACCTGGCGCGCGCCTACGCCATGCCGCGCATGCTCACGAACGCGCGCGCCCAGGCGGAGCTGCTGCCGAAGTTCGTCCCCCGCTGGCTGCGTCCGGTGTTCGCGCCCTCCGCGCGTCTGGGCATGCGCTTCGTGGCGAAGAAGCACCAGGTGGCGGAAACGTCTCCGGACGCCATCGAGGCCGCCGTCGCCCCCTCCTACGACAAGCTGCGCGCCGCGCTGGGCGGCCGGCCCTACCTGCTGGATGAAACCTTCACCTACGCGGACATCACCACCGCGGCGATGCTCGTGCTGCTGGGGCCGCCCGCGGACCGGCACCTGCCCATGGGGCCGGGCACGCGCGAGGTGTGGACCCATCCGGGGCTCGCCGCCCGCTTCCCGGACCTGCTCGCGTGGCGCGACGCGCTCTACGACAAGCACCGCCGCACCTGAAAACACCACGGGCCGCCTCCCGGTGAGGGAAGGCGGCCCGCCGTGTGAATCACCGGTGCGTGCAGCCGGCTACCCCGCCTGCTTCACGCCCTTCGAGTTGTCCACCAGCACCTTGGCGAAGGTGAGCCCGTCGGGGCCCGCGTCCGCCTGGATGTGCTCGCCCGGCGCGAACTCGCCGTTCAGCACCTTGATGGCGAGCGGATCCAGCAGGTACTTCTGCACCGCGCGCTTCAGCGGCCGGGCGCCGTACGTGGGGTCGTAGCCGCGCTCCGCCAGCAGCTCCCGCGCGCTGTCCGTCAAGTCCAGCGTGAGGCGCTTGGCCTGGAGCAGCTTCTGGAGCTTGCCCAGCTGGATGTCGACGATGCGGTAGATGTCCTTCTTGCGCAGCGGCTCGAAGACGACGATTTCGTCCACGCGGTTGAGGAACTCCGGCCGGAAGTGGCCGCGCAGCGCTTCCATCACCTCGCCGCGCGTCTTCTCGTTGAGCGTGTCCGTGCCCGCCATGCCCTCCTGGATGGCCTGCGAGCCGATGTTCGACGTGAGGATGAGCACCGTGTTGCGGAAGTCCACCGTGCGGCCCTGGCTGTCCGTCACCCGGCCCTCGTCGAGGATTTGCAGCAGGATGTTGAACACGTCGTGGTGGGCCTTCTCGATTTCGTCGAAGAGCACCACCGTGTACGGCCTGCGGCGCACGGCCTCCGTCAGCTGGCCGCCCTCCTCGTAGCCCACGTAGCCCGGGGGCGCGCCCACCAGGCGCGACACCGCGTGCTTCTCCATGTACTCGGACATGTCGATGCGGACCATGGCCGTGTCGTCGTCGAAGAGGAACTCCGCCAGCGCCTTCGCCGTCTCCGTCTTGCCCACGCCCGTGGGGCCCAGGAAGATGAACGAACCGATGGGGCGGTTCGGGTCCTGCAGTCCGCTGCGCGCGCGGCGCACGGCGTTGGACACGGCCTCGATCGGGCTGCGCTGGCCAATCACGCGCTCGGCGAGCCGGTCCTCCATCTTGACCAGCTTCTGCATCTCGCCCTCCATCAGCTTGGAGACCGGGATGCCCGTCCACTTGGCCACCACGGAGGCGATGTCCTCGGAGTCCACCTCCTCCTTGAGGAACTTCTGGTTCTTCTGGAGCTCCGCCAGCTTCTCGTTCTGCGCCGCGACCTCCTTCTCCAGCGAGGGGATGACGCCGAACTTCAGCTCCGCCGCGCGGTTCAGGTCGCCCTGACGCTCGGCCGCGGCCTGATCATTGCGCGCCTTCTCCTGCTTCTCCTTGAGCGAGCGCAGCGCCGCGATGGCCTTCTTCTCCTCGTCCCAGTGGGCCTTGAGCGAGTTGAACTTCTCGTTCAGGTTCGCGAGCTCCTTCTCGATGGTGGAGAGGCGCTCACGCGAGTGCGGGTCGGTCTCCTTGCGCAGGCCCTCGCGCTCGATCTCCAGCTGCGTCACCTTGCGGCGGATGTCGTCGATCTCCGTGGGCATGGAGTCGATTTCGATGCGCAGGCGGCTGGAGGCCTCGTCGACCAGGTCGATGGCCTTGTCCGGCAGGAAGCGGTCCGAGATGTACCGGTGGCTGAGCGTGGCCGCCGCGACGAGCGCGGAGTCCTGGATGCGCACGCCGTGGTGCACCTCGTAGCGCTCCTTCAGGCCACGCAGGATGCTGATGGTGTCGTGCACCGTGGGCTCGCCCACGAACACCGGCTGGAAGCGGCGCTCCAGCGCGGCGTCCTTCTCGATGTGCTTGCGGTACTCGTCCAGCGTCGTCGCGCCAATGCAGTGCAGCTCGCCGCGCGCGAGCGCAGGCTTGAGCATGTTGCCCGCGTCCATGGCGCCTTCGGCCTTCCCGGCGCCCACGAGCGTGTGCATCTCGTCGATGAAGAGGATGATTTCGCCCGCCGCGTCCGCGACCTCCTTGAGGACCGCCTTGAGGCGCTCCTCGAACTCGCCGCGGTACTTGGCGCCGGCCACCATGGCGCCCAGGTCCAGGGTGATGAGGCGCTTGTTCTTCAGGCCCTCCGGCACGTCGCCGTCCACGATGCGGCGGGCGAGCCCTTCCGCGATGGCCGTCTTGCCCACGCCCGGCTCACCGATGAGCACCGGGTTGTTCTTGGTGCGGCGGCTCAAGACCTGGATGCAGCGGCGGATCTCCTCGTCGCGGCCGATGACGGGGTCCAGCTTGCCGCTTCGCGCGGCCTCCGTGAGGTCGCGGCCGTACTTCTCCAGCGCCTGGTAGGTGGACTCCGCGTCCGCGCTCGTCACGCGCGAGGAGCCCCGCACTTCCTTGAGGCCCGCCTGCACGCGCTCACGCGTCACGCCGGAGGACTTCATGGCCTCGCCGACGGCGCCCTTGTCCTGGGTCAGCGCGAGCAGCAGGTGCTCGGACGAGGTGAACTCGTCCTTCAGCGCCTTGGCCTCGTCCTCGGCCTTGTCGAAGGTCTTCATCAGGCGCTGGCTGAGCATGGCGCTCTCGCCGCCCTGGATGCGCGGGAGCTTCTGGAGCGCTTCGCCCAGCCGGCCCGCGAACAGCTTCACGTCCACGCCAATCTTGCGCAGAAGAGGGTCGACGATGCCGTCCTTCTGCCCCAGCAGTGCCGCGGCAAGGTGCTCCGGCTCGTAATGGGGATTGTCGGCCCGGCGGGCGAGGGACTGACCCTCCTGGATCGCCTCCTGCGCCTTCACCGTGTATTTGTCGAGTCGCATGACTTCAACGTAAGGGCCGGGGACCCCTTGGCAAGGCGACACTGCCCGTATGCCCTGCGTTTTCCCCGGAATACTTTGAGCCGCTGGAAGCGGCCGGGTAATCGTGGTGGCGAAGTTGCCAGGGGGTGGGGGGGTCGGTTATAGGCGGCGCCCATCCTCGGGGGCTTCACTCTGGACGCGCACGGCGGCTATCTCGTTCGACTCGACACCTTCTCCGGGTTGGCGCTCGTGCGTCTGGCCCGGGAGGCCCTGTCGATGGACAGCGTCCTGTCCGCCACGGCGCTGCGCGTCACCATCAACCGCCGCCGCAAGGTGGTGCGCCTGGCCTTCCTGGGGCCCTTCTCCCAGGGCCGGCAGGGCGCCCACTGGTACGCGGCGCACCACGCCATGGCCCGCCTCCTGTCCGCCGCCGCCAACGCGACCGTGCACGCCTACGTGTACGACGCGGACGAGGGCGAGGAGGTCATCGCCTACGGCAACGGTCGCCGGGTGGGTGGGGAGAAGGTGGTGTACGAGGACGCGGAGCTGCCGTGTCCCCTGGAGGAGTTGGACGACGAGGCCTTCGCCCGGCTCCAGTCCCGCTGGCCCATGGGGCACCTGGCGTACGTGTTCGGGCTGACGCGGGACGAACTCCTGCGCATCCCCCAGGCGCCGCTGGCCCGCGTGCTGCCGCTGGAGGGCACGGCCGCCGTCTCGGAAGCGGACGCGATGGCCGCCCTGGAGGCGCTGCTCCTGGGGCCCGCGCTGCCTCGCGCGGAGACGGACGCGGGCTGAAGCAGCACGGACGGCCTGCTCGCGCCGCGCCGCGTCAGCCCTGCCCGGACTTCAGGGGTCTTCGGTGGGCCCGTCGAGCGTGACGATGGCGGCGCGCACGCCCTCGCTGCGGAAGTACTGCGCGAGCACGGCGAAGCCACCGGCGACGAGCACCGTGGGCACCACCGCGGTGAGCGTCATCAGGGACGGGACGAGCGCGTAGAGCTGCTGCGCCGTGGTCGGGTCCTGGAACTCCGGCAGGCCCTTGAGCCCCTCCACCATGGCCTGGCTGGTGTGGCGGGCCACGACGGTCCACTGGGCCCCGTCGATGGTGCGCATCAGCGCGGCGAAGATGCCCGCGCCGCCAATCAGCTGCCGGAAGCCATCCCGGGGGATGCCGTCAGGGGAGCGCAGCATGCGGCTGGAGGCGAAGAAGAGCAGGGTGCAGGCCACCGTCAGCCCGGTCAGCACCAGGGCGCGGGACTCGCGCATGGGGGAGAGCGCGGACAGCTGCGCCTCCATGATGGCCTGGGTGACGGCGGGGTCCTTGCCCAGCAGGGCAATCGTGGGGGTGTGCTCCCGCTGCGCTTCGCGGTGGGCCTCGAAGTTCATCATGACGGAGGCCTCGCCGCAGGCGAGGAACCCCGTCAGGGTGGAGAGCATCAGGCACAGCCCGGCGGCGATCCGCACACCCCGGGGCAACCCCCCCGGGCGGGTGACATCAGGAGGCTTCACTTCCGGCTTGCCTCCACGTAGCGCAGGCGAAGGTCGGACAGGAGGTTGTCCACCAGCTTCTCCTCCTCCGCGGTGAGGTTGCCGCGAGTCTTCTCGCGGAGCATCGCCAGGAGGTCCAGGTTCTGCCGGGCCGAAGGCAGGTCCTTCTCCAGGCGGCCCGTCTCCGGGTTCGGCGCCCCACCCAGGTGGATGAGGACGGCGGAACCCAGTCCGACGACGAAGGTGCTGAACGACAGGGACTCCTCGGAGGCGGGGCTCGCATCCCCCGTCATCACGAAGGTCTCACCCCGCTTCTCCGAAGGGCTCATTCGGACGCCTTGTCCTCTTCGCCGGCCGGCTCGTCGTCGGCGTCGTCGTCGTCGGACTCGTCCGCCTCGTCCTCGTCGGAGGCGTCGTCGTCCGTGTCGTCCTCGTCCTCGTCATCGAAGTCGTCGTCGATGTCGCCGTCCATCTGCGTGTCGATGGGAACGGCCTTCTCGGCCACGTCCGGCAGCTCCTCGAGGTGCTTCTTGTACGCTTCCTCGTCCACCTGGCCGCTGCGCTGGTAGCGCTCGGCGGTGCGCTTGTCGAGGTGCTTCGGGTTGATGCCTTCGGCCATGATTCAAATCCTCGGAATTGCTTGGAAAACAGCGCGGCACCTTATAGCAGGAGGGGCGCCTGTCAACGCTGGTGTCCCCAGGCCCGGAAACCGATGAAC
>NZ_RAVY01000123.1:0-30217 GCF_003611625.1 Corallococcus sp. CA054B | reverse complement strand
ATGCTGCACCACGCGAAACTCAAGCGCTGGTTGCAGCCAGGGGGGCACGCGGAAGCAGGAGACGGAGGCGACATGGAGGCCACCGCGCTGCGCGAGGCCCGTGAGGAGACCGGCTGCCGCGTGCACCTGCATCCCACCGCGCCGCGCCCGCTGGACGTGGACGTGCACGTCATCCCCGCCCGCAAGGACGAGCCGGAGCACTGTCACCTGGATGTCCGCTACCTGGTGGTGGCGGAAGACCCGGAGGCACTTGCGCATGATCCGGCGGAGTCCTTCGGCATCCAGTGGCTGGATTGGGACGCAGCGCTGGCGCGCGCGGATGAAGCACCGCTGCGCCGCATGCTGCTCAAGGCGCGCTCGCTTGCCTGCCCATGACGTCAATGACTCTTCGTTCGTGAGTGTCTATTGGAAGAATGACCAAGCACCGGATTCCTGATTCACGCGCGTGGAGTTCGCGGAGTTTGGGACACAAGACGGCTTGAGATTGGCTTCATTTTTCGAGGGGGGCTGGATGAAACACAGACATCCCGGCAACTTGAAGGCACGCTGGGTGGAGGGGGGCGGCCATGACGGCTTGTCGTCCACTCGGGAGCAGGAGCACGCTTCATGTCGTATCCGGACGCCGTGTCGCATGGCACCGCCTTGGAAGAAGTCCCTGTTTCATCCTTGAGAAATGAGATTGCTTCCCGGCGCTATCAGCCCGCCGCCTTGAAGCTCACGCCTCATCCGCTCTGGATGGAGACGATGTTGAGCTCGCTCAAGCCCGCGTGGGACGCGGCGTGCATGCCCGCGCTGTTCCGGGAGACCGCGGAGGGACGGCATCCGCCCCTGGGCGCCTGGCAGCGGTTCCTGGTGCGCTGCTTCCCCATCGTCGAGAACTTCCCCAAGTACATGGGGCTGTCGCTGGCGAAGACGACCTACGGCGTGCGTGCGGGCGACGCAAGCACCCGCCGCTGGCTCTTGCAGAACCTGGGCGTGGAGGCCCGTCACGCCGAGTGGTGGATTGACTGGATGCAGGCGGTGGGCGTGGACGCCCCCGGGGCCTTCGAGGCACCGTGGGCGCCCGAGGTCCAGGCGCTCCACCAGCACCTGCTGGCCACCTGTCTTGCCGGGTCGCTGGCGGAGGGCGTCGCCGCGTCCAACTGGGCCATCGAGGGCGTGACAGGCGTCTGGACGCGCGCCGTGCTGGAGCCCTTCACCGCATATGCCCGGGACGGCGTGCGCATGGACGCAACCGCGCTGCGCTGGCTCAAGGCGCACGCCCGCTATGACGACGCACACCCGGACGAGGCGCTGGAGATCATCAAGCTCTCCACGGACGTGACGACGGGAGAGCCGGTGCGCGTGGAGAGCGCGGCGCGCCGGTCCCTGATGCTGCTGGCGCGCGTGTTCGAGTCCTGCCACGAGGCATGACCGTCCGCGGGCTGAAACAGCCGTTTCAGCGGTGGTGATGACGCAGTCGTGATGCATGCCGGCCCGACCCCCGTCGGACCGGGGGGGGCGTACTCACATGAATGAAACAGAAGACATCCGGCAGCTGGCCTGGCGTGGGATGTGGTTGTTTCTGCGGTGGGTCCTGCCCCCTTCCATCGTCTGCGCCTACCTCATCGCGATGGCGATGGGGCTGTCGAGCCAGGAGGGATTGCTCGTCACGGCCACGGTCCTGCCCTTCATCGTGCTGGTGTTCGGGCTGCTGCATCCCTACGTGACGCTGCGGTGGCTGGCGGGCCAGGCCTTGCGGCGCCGCCCCGGGGATGGACCGGGGGACCGGCTGCGGCGCGTGCTGGAGCTGCCCTGGCGCTCCATGGTCTTCACCACCTGCGCGGCGTGGACGCTGGGCGGCTTCTTCTTCAGCCTCCCGGTGTGCCTGTGGTTCGGCAAGGACTGGTTCCGGCTGGGGCTGGGGACGCTCATCGCGTTCTGCTTCGGCGTGGTGGTGGCGTTCCCCATCGCGCTGGGGCTGGAGCGGCTGGTGTTGCCGTGGGCGCTGCGGGAGCAGGACGCGCATCCGGAGGTGGCGCCAGCGGGCTCGGGCCTCTTCTGGCCGCGGCAGTCGTGGTTCCTGCCGTTCACGTTCCTGTCCACCATCTTCGCCACGGTGGTGCTGAGCGCGTGCGTGGTGGGGGTGAAGCTCCTGAACGTGCGCAACCTGCTGAAGGAGGCGCTGCTGGCGGATGGCGCGACGCAGGCCGCGGCCCGGTTGGATGACGTGGGCAGCTCGCTGTTCGCGGACCTGGGCTTCGCGCTGCCCTGGGTGGGCGCGCTGGTGTTCGTCCTGCCAGCCTTCACCACGTGGATGCTGGCGAGGCGGCAGGCGGCGAGCGCGAGCGCGGTGCACGGGGCCATCTCCGGCCTGGCGTCCGGGCGGATCCGCTCGCCGCGCTGGGTGTCCACGGACGAGATGGGCGACCTGGCGTCGGGAATGATTGGGGTGCTGTCCCGGCTGCGGAGGTTTCCCCGGCTCCTCCAGACCTCCGCGCAGCGGCTGGGGCAGGCGGGAACGGAGCTGCGCTTGTCGAACGAAGAACAGCAGCAGGGCCTCACCCGCCAGGCAGCGGCGCTGCACGAGGCGCGGGTGACGTCGGAGGAGCTGCGGCGGGCGTCGCGCATCGCGTCTGACTCCGCGGAGGAGGTCCTGCGCGTGGCCCGCAGCGCGGAGGCGCTGGGACAGCAGGGGGAGGCCGCGGTGGTCTCGAGCCTGGAAGGGCTGGCGGTCATCCGGAACGCCGTGGCCGGCGTCCAGCAGCGGCTGTCACGTTTGGAGGAGAGCACGGTCCAGATTGGAGAGATCACCGGCGCGGTGAAGGACCTGGCGGACCAGTCCCACCTGCTCGCCGTCAACGCGGCCATCGAGGCGGCGCGCTCGGGCGAGGCGGGGCGGGGCTTCGCGGTGGTGGCGAAGGAGATGCGAGGGCTGTCGGACCAGTCCGTCCAGGCCACCCGGCGAATCCATAAAATCCTCGTGGAGATCAGCCAGGGCATCCGCGACGCGGCGTCCATGAGTGAGCAGGGCGGCCGTCAGGTGGCCGCGGGGTTGGACCAGATGCGCGCCTCCGGCGAGTCCCTGCGCGCGCTGTCGCACAGCTCGCAGGAAAGCTCCGAGGCGGCGCGGAAGATCGCCAACGCGGTGACGCGACAGAACGCCGCCTTCGCGCAGATCGCCACCGCCATCGCGGACCTGTCGCAGCTGATGGACGGCACCCTGCACCGGCTGTCCTCCACGCAGGAGGCCACGCGGACGCTGCAGGTCGTCTCCGGAGAGGTGGGGCAGATGGCGCTGCAGTTCGACGTCCAGGAAGCGGAGTCCGTCAGCGTGCCGGTGCCGCCCCAGCTTCGGGAACAGGGCAGGGCAGCGACAGGGTGAAGACGGTCTCGCCCGGCGTGGAGCGCAGGGAGAGCTCTCCGCCGTGGGCCCGGACGATCTTGCGCGCGAGCGGCAGGCCCAGCCCGGTGCCCTGCTCGCGGGTGGTGAAGAAGGGCTCGAAGATGCGCTCGCGCTCGGCTTCGGGCACGCCCGGGCCCGAGTCCTGGACGTCGATGGCATAGCGCCCGTCGCGCACCTCGCCGCGGATCCGCACGTGGCTCCCGGCGGGCGCGGCCTGCACGGCGTTCTTCACCAGGTTCACGAGCGCGGCCGTCAGCAGGCTGCCATCCGCCTCCAGGTGCGCGGGCGCGGCGGCCACGTCCAGGGCCACGCCCTTGGTGTGCGCCTCCGCGGAGAGCAGCTCGCACGCATTGGAGACCAGGTCGGGCGCTTCCATGGGCGCGCGCGCCAGCGGCTGTTCGCGGGCGAAGGCGAGGAAGTCCTCGACGATGCGCTGGAGGTAGGCGACCTCGCGCTGGATGCGGTCCACGTGGCTGTTCGCGTCCGCGTGGGCGCCCGCGCGCAGGTCCTCCTGCAAGAGGCCGGAGAAGAGCGCGATGCCGCCCAGCGGGTTGCGCACCTCGTGGGCCACGCCCGCGAGCATGAGCTTGAGCTGCCGATCCCTGCTCTCCAGCGCGCCGCGCATGACCTCCAATTCGCGCGCGAGCACGCCGATTTCGCGGGTGGGCTCCGGCGGCACGGGCGTGGCCAGGTCCCCCCGGCCGATCCGCAGCGCGGAGTCCATCAGCCGCCGCAGCGGGCGGGCCAGACCCCGGGCGGTGATGAGGGCGATGATGGCGAGCGCGACAAGCGCCACGGCGCTGGCCATGACGAAGGTGCGCCACAGCCGCCGCAGCGGTCCGAAGAAGGCCGCGCTGCCCTCCACGCCGATGGCGCCCACCACCTGTCCGTCCTGGACCACGGGGGCGTAGCCCGTCTTGTAGAGCAGTCCGTCGGAGCCGGTGAAGAGCACCTGGCTTGCGGCGCGCTGGCCGGCGAGCACGCGCGTCAACTCCAGCCGGTCGCGCGCGAGGTCCGGCAGCTCGGTGCCCACGGGCAGGTTGCCGCCCGCGTCCGCGCGCATGCGCCCCCGCGCGTCCACGGCGTAGACCCGGCGCACGCCGCTCGCGGTGCGCACGCCGTCCAAGAGGCGCACGAGGGCGCGCCAGGTGCGGGTGCCGGACACGTCGTCGCCGGGCTCGATGGTGAGCATGCGCTCGCCGCTGACCTGGCTGGCGGTGGCGGCGGCGAGCGCGGACAGGCTCGCGCCCAGCTCGTCCTCCAGGCTCGCGCGGGCCAGCGCGTACACGGAAGCGCCCGCGAGCGACAGGAAGAGCAGGGTGGGCAGGAGGAACGCCAACAGCAGCCGCGCGGACAGCGAGCCCAGCGCGTCCCGCAGACGGGAGGAATGGGGGCGATGCGTCATCCGGGAGGTGCTCCTGGCACCCCCGCATCAAACGGCATGCCCCCGCCCGTGGCCAGTCCTCGTTCCGCGTTCTGGAAGGCAGCGCGGAATCCCCCAGAGGAGGGATGGCGTGGGCCGGTGGGGATGTCTTGGATGGGACCCGCGTGGGGTCCCGTGCGTCAGGAAGTGGCTCACGAAACACGTCAGACACGACTGGTAGATGTGAGTGATTGAGGGGGCACGTCATGTTGACAGGATGGCTGGGACGACTCGGCGCGGGGCTGGTGCTGGTCCTGTCGCTCACGGCCTGCGGGACGCCGGGCTCCCGGACCCTGCCGGTGGGGATGCACGGCTACGGGCGCTATCACAGTGCATCCCCGGCTTCGTTCACGCGTGACCCCGCGTGGGGCGGCGCGGGTCCGAGCGGCACCGTCGGAGGAGAGGAATTGGGCCGCTACCTCGCGTTCATCCGCGAGAAGCGAGCCGCCTTGAAGCAGCCCGCCGTGATGGAGACGGAGCGTCAGGTGGGCCATGCCGCGCTCAATGACCTGATGCTCTGGGCGTCCGCGCGGACGGAGGAGGAGCTCGCGAGGGACGAGCCTCTGGAGGTGTACCTGCGGCTGAAGGCGAAGCACGCCCAGGCCCTGCTGGAGGACGGCAAGCGGTCCGCGCGAGCGGAGGCGAAGCTGGAGGAGTTCCACCGCTGGGCGGATGCGCGCCGTCAGGTCCTGGCGGACGCGCACTTCCGCCGGCTCGGGAGTGACGGGCTGCTCACCGAGAGCGCGCTCTACGAGGAGACGCAGCTGGCACTGGTGGATGCGGTGCTGGACTGGGCATCCACGCACATGGAGGACCCGGACTTCCCGCGCAAGAGCCCCAGTGAGGTGGCGCTCTACCTGCTGGCGCGCGACAGCTTGCTGGCGTCCGCGGTGGAGGCGGGCCGCTTCGCGCCGCCGGTCTGGGACCCGGCGCGTGAGCCTCCGGGCATTCCGCCGGAGGAGCTGGTGCTGGAGATCGCCCTGGGGCTGCTGCCCGTCACCGGCGAGGTGGGGGACGTGGGCGGCGTGGTGCTGGGGAAGAGCCTCCTGGGATACCCGCTGACGGACGGAGAGCGGCTGCTGTGCGCGGTGAGCGTGGCGCTGCCGGTGGTGTCGGGGCGCTTGCTGTCGGAAGGCGCGCAGGGGGCGGAGCGCGTCGCGCTGCTCACGGGCCGGAGCCTGCGCGAGGTGCAGGTGTTGCAGCGGGTGGTGCAGCACCTGTCGCCGCTGGAGGCACAGGAGCTTCGCCAGGTGCTGCGCGCGGCGGGACGCGGTGAGTCCGTGTCCGTGGAGGATGTGGAGAAGCTGCGGGCCCTGGCGAAGCGGCTGGAGGCGCCGCTCGCGGAGGCGGGGCGTGTGCTGGCCCGGGGCAAGCGCGTGGCGCTGGTGGGCTCACGCGCGACGACGGAGGGCGCGCGGCTGGTGCCGGGCAGCGCGGAGCACCTGGCGCAGGCGTGGGTGGACTACCAGTTCCGTCACCCGGAGAAGTACCGGAGCTTCAAGTACGCCGTGGATCCGGAGTGGGAGCGGCTCTACCAGACGGTCATCCAGAACAAGGGCGCGGGCAGTGCGTTCGAACAGTCCGTGCTCCAGAGCCGGAAGCTGACGAAGAACACGGACCTCCTGTTGCCGCCTCCGGGCAGCAAGGCCCAGGGCTTCGTCCCGGATGCCGTGACGGGGCACAAAGGGGACCTCGTCTGGGGCAGCCCCTACGACTTCGTCGAGGTGAAGGGCCGTAAGGAACTGGCGCTCACGGGCAATGTGGAAGCCTTGCTGGAGTATGTGAAGCGGTATGGTGGCTCCATCGAACTCTGGATCCGTTCAGCCAAGCATCCCGAGGGCGCGACACGACTCACAGAGCCATTGAGGAGGGAGTTGGGCATCCTTGGCGCTCAGGGCCGTGCGAAGGTCGCCCCCTTTCCATAGACACCCCTCATGGCCCTTCGATACCTGGACACGTATTTCGCGTTGCCTCCTGGAGTTCCTTCCACGAGCACCATTCGCGAACTGGTTCATCGGTTCTTCTCGAAAGGCCACTGGTTCCAGCCCGTGCGTTACGGGGGGGCGGGGATGGGGGAACCGATTGAGCCTGGTTCTTCCGTCGCGGATACCCTCGCGGCCTACTACGACGAACACGGAACCAGGAGCTTCTTCATCGGGGCCAAGACGGATCGGGACTTCATTCATCTCTCTCCCGAGCGCTTCGGGAAATACCCCTTCGCCGGAGCCTTCGGCTGGACGACATCCGTCGTCGAGGCCCGGAAGGTGGGCTGGCGCGAAGCCCACCTGCGTCAGGTCGTCGAAATCATGCACCTGCTGGGTTCACCCCTTGCCCAGTCCGGACTCAGTGACGACTTCGAGCGCAAGAACTGGCGCCTGGTGCCCAATGAGGACGGCTTCGGTTCCACGCGCGTCTTCAACGTGCGCGACTACAGCGAAGGACTCTGCGGCCTCTACTGGCGCAACGTCTTCGGCGCCCCCTTCGTGGACCTCTTCGGCCCGCGCCTGGACGCCATCCCCGCGGCCCAGCGCCAGTCACTCGACGGGGGCCTCGTCCTCGTCCAGCCCTATGCGCTGCCCACCCAGGCCATGACCCCGGAGGGCGACGCCGCGGAAGGCCAGCTCATCGCCACCCTGGGCCGCGACGCCTTCTTCGACCTGTCCACCCTCACCAAGCCCACGCGCGTGCCGGACGTGTCCTGGATGCTGCACAAGCACTGACTGACGCCCCAGACGTCAGTCGAACATCGCCGCCAGCGCTTCGCTCAGGGTCTCCACGCCCACCACCTGGAGCTTCGTCTTCTCCACGCGCCGCGCGCTGCCGGCCGGCAGCACCACCCGCTGGAAGCCCATCTTCGCGGCCTCCGCGAGCCTCGGCTCCACCTGGCCCACCGCGCGCACCTCGCCCGCGAGCCCCACCTCTCCCAGCACCAGCGTCTTCGCGTCCAGCGGCCGGTTCTGCAGGCTGCTCACCAGCGCCGCGCACACCGCCAGGTCGCACGCCGGTTCGCTCAACTGCATGCCGCCCGCCACGTTGACGAACAGGTCGCAGCCCACCAGCGGGATCTCCTCCTTCTTCTCCAGCACCGCCGCCAGCAGCGCCACGCGGTTGCCGTCCACGCCAATCGCCGTGCGCCGCGCCGTGCCGTAGCCCGTGGGCGCCACCAGCGCCTGCACCTCCACCAGGAGCGGCCGCGTGCCATTGAGCGTGCTCGTCACCACGCTGCCGGACTTGCCCTGCGGACGCTCGGAGAGGAACAGCGCGGACGGGTCCGCCACCTCCACCAGCCCCGCGCCCTTCATCTCGAAGACGCCAATCTCGTTGGTGCTGCCGAAGCGGTTCTTGTGCGCGCGCAGGAGCCGGAACGGGTGGCCGCGCTCGCCCTCGAAGTAGAGGACCGTGTCCACCATGTGCTCCAGCACCCGGGGACCCGCGATGGAGCCTTCCTTCGTCACGTGGCCCACCAGGAACGTGGGCACCCCGCTGCGCTTGGCGAACGCCATCAGCCGGCCCGCCACCTCGCGCACCTGGGTGATGCTGCCCGGCGCGTTGCCCAGCTCCGGCAGGTACATGGTCTGGATGGAGTCCACCACCAGCGCCTGCGGCTTCAGCGCCTCCGCCGCCTGGAGCACCCGGTCCGCGTCCGTCTCCGCGAACAGGTGGATGGCCTCACTCTCCACCCGCAGGCGCTCCGCGCGCATCTTCGTCTGCCGCAGGCTCTCTTCACCCGACACGTAGAGCACCGGCCCGTGCCGCGACAGCTTGTCCAGCGCCGCCAAGAGCAGCGTGGACTTGCCGATGCCCGGGTCGCCGCCCAGCAGCACCAGCGAACCGCCCACCACGCCGCCGCCCAGGACGCGGTCGAACTCCGTGATGCCCGTCCTGCGGCGCACCTCCGTCTCCGCCGTCACGTCCTGCAGCTTCACCGGCTTGGAGGCGCCCCCGGACGCGCCCCACGCCGGGCGCTTGTCGTCCACCTTCGCTTCGGTCTCCTCCAGGAGCGAGCTCCAGGCCCCGCAGTCCGGACACTTCCCGAGCCACTTCGCCGTCTGGTAGCCGCAGGCCTGACAGGTGTAGTGCGTCTTCGCCTTCGCCATGGGTTGGAGTGTCTACCCCAGACCCCTGACGTTTCGTCGTCCATGCGCATGCGCGCGCCATGCCAGTAGAGCAGGCAGGCAGGTTGTCGTGGATCAGGTAGCGAGTTGCCCTACAGGGAGGGGGCACACACTTTCTGGACCACGGGCGACGCGAAACAGCGCGCCCCCCACACAGGGAGAGTGCCATGGGGATTATCGCGTTTCTGGTGATTGGTCTGGTCGCGGGTCTGATCGCTCGTGCCATCATGCCTGGCAACCAGTCGATGGGGCTCATCGCCACCACGCTGCTGGGCATCGCCGGTTCGTTCGTGGGCGGCTTCGTCGGTTCGCTGTTCTCTCGTGACGGCCGGGTCTTCGACCTGCACCCCACGGGCCTGCTGTTCTCCGTCCTGGGCGCACTGGTCGTGCTGTTCCTCGTGGGGCTCGCCGGCCGCGGTCGTCGCGTCCACGTCTAGCCGCGCGAAGCTCTCCGACCGATGAGGCGGGAGACAGCCAGGGACGTCCGTCATGTACGGACGTCCCTTCTGTTTTGCGGGCTCCCCAGAGGAGAAAGGGGACTCGTCAACCCCATCCGCCAAGAGCGTTGACAATGGCCTCCGGGCCACGCACCGTCGGCCTCCTGACGCCTCCCCAAGGAGCCTGCATGTCCGACACCGCCGAGTCCTTCCACGGCCACGCCCACCACGCCGCCCCTGCCCCGGAAGGGGTGACGGTGCGGCACGACTGGTCGCTCGCGGAGGTGAAGGCGCTGTACCAGTTGCCGCTCCTGGACCTGGTGCACAAGGCGCAGACGGTGCACCGGCAGGTGTTCGTGGAGAACAAGGTGCAGCTGTGCTCGCTGCTTTCCATCAAGACGGGCGGGTGTCCGGAGGACTGCGCATATTGCCCGCAGGCGGCGCGCTACAAGACGGGCGTCAAGGCGGAGAAGTTGATGGCGGTGCCGGACGTACTGGCCGCCGCGTCACAGGCCCGTCAGGCGGGGGCCACCCGCTTCTGCATGGGCGCCGCGTGGCGCGAGGTGAAGGACGGTCCGCAGTTCGACAGCGTGCTGGAGATGGTGAAGGGCGTGCGGGCCCTGGGCATGGAGGCGTGCGCCACGCTGGGCATGCTCACCGACAGCCAGGCGAAGCGCCTGCGCGAGGCGGGCCTGTCCGCGTACAACCACAACCTGGACACGTCCCCGGAGCACTACGGCGACATCATCTCCACCCGCACCTATGACGACCGGCTGAAGACGCTCAACCGGGTGCGCGACGCGGGCATCTCCGTGTGCTGCGGCGGCATCATCGGCATGGGCGAGTCCGTGGACGACCGCTGCAACCTGCTGCGCACGCTGGCCAACCAGGAGGTGCATCCGGAGTCGGTGCCCATCAACGCGCTCGTGCCCGTGGAGGGCACGCCGCTCGCGGAGCAGCACCGCGTGGAGACGGTGGACATGGTGCGCACCATCGCCACCGCGCGCCTGCTCATGCCCCAGGCCATGGTGCGCCTGTCCGCGGGCCGCATGCAGATGAACGAGGAGGCGCAGCTGCTCTGCATGATGGCGGGCGCCAACTCGCTCTTCTTCGGGGAGAAGCTGCTCACCACCGGCAACCCCGAGTACACCCAGGACATGGCGCTCCTGGAGAAGGCGGGCATCCGCCCCCTGGAGCCCCGGCAGGACCGGTGAAGTCCACCTCCCAGGTCGCGGACCGCTGGGCGCGCGAGGACCTGGAGGCCCTGTCCGCGAAGGGCCTTCGCCGCGCGCTGGAGCCGCTCGACTCTCCCCAGGGCGCGGAGGTGCGCGTGGGGGACGAGCGGCTGGTCAACTTCTCCTCCAATGACTACCTGGGGCTCGCGGCGTCGCCCGCCGTGCGCGCCGCCGCCGCGTCCGCGCTGGAGCGCTACGGCGTGGGCACCGGCGCCAGCCGCCTGGTGGTGGGGGACATGGTGCCGCACCAGCGGCTGGAGGCGCGCCTTGCCCGCTTCGAGCGCGCGGAGGCCGTGCGCCTCTTCAACTCCGGCTACGCGGCCAACACCGGCATCCTGCCCGCCCTGGTGGGGCCCGGCGACGCGGTGTTCTCAGATGCCCTCAACCACGCCTCGCTGGTGGATGGCTGCCGGCTGTCGCGCGCGCGCGTCGTCGTCTACCCGCACGCGGACGTGGCCGCGCTCACCCACGCGCTCGCCCAGACGCCCGCGCGGCGCAAGCTGGTGGTCACCGACAGCGTGTTCTCCATGGACGGGGACGTGGCCCCGCTGCGGGAGCTGCTGACCGCGTGCGAGGCCCATGGCGCCGCGCTGATGGTGGACGAGGCGCACGCCACCGGCGTCCTGGGCGCGCGCGGCGCGGGCCTGTGCGAGGCGCTGGGTGTGGAGGACCGCGTGGACCTGCGCATGGGCACGCTGAGCAAGGCGCTGGGCGGGCTGGGCGCGTACGTGGCCGCCTCGCGCGCGGTGGCGGACCTGTTGGTCAGCCGCGCCCGGCCGTTCGTCTACTCCACCGCGCTGCCCGCCGCCCTGTGCGCTGGCGCCGAGCGCGCGGTGGACCTGGTGGAGCACGACCCCGCGCCTCGCGAGCGGCTGTGGGGGCACATCCGCCGTTTCACCGACGGTCTGCGCGCGCTGGGACTGCCCGCTGAACCCCGGAGCGCCATCTTCCCGGTCATCCTGGGCGAGCCCTCGCGCGCCTTGGATGCGGCGAAGCGCCTGCGCGAGGCGGGCCTGCTGGTGAAGGCCATCCGCCCGCCCACCGTGCCGGAGGGCACCAGCCGGCTTCGCTTCTGTCTCTCCGCGGCCCATACGACGGGCCACATCGACCTGGCGCTGGAGGCCCTGCGCCGGGTGGGAGTCTCCCGTGTCCCCTGAGTCACTCCAGTTCTTCGTCACCGGCACGGACACCGGCGTGGGCAAGACGCAGGTGTCGTGCGCGCTGCTGTCGCTCCTGAGGGACGCGGGCCTTCAGCCCCAGGGCTTCAAGCCCTACGAGAGCGGCTGCGCGTCCCTCAAGGCCCCGGCGGATGCGCTCGCCATGCGCGAGGCCGCGGGCAGCACGCTGCCGGTGGAGGCCCTCTGCCCGCACCGCTTCAAGGCGCCGCTGGCCCCGGGCATCGCGGCGTCGCGACTGGGAACGGAGCCGGACTTCCGCGTGACGCTCGCGGCATGGAAGCAGCTGAAGGGCGGATCCGTGGTGGTGGAGGGGGCAGGGGGGCTGTTCGTCCCGGTGGATTCGAAGCGCGACGTGGTGGACCTCATCCAGTCCTTCCGCCTGCCCGTGGTGCTGGTGGCACGCGCGGGGCTGGGCACGCTCAACCACGTGGCGCTGTCGCTGGAGGCGCTGGCGGCGCGCAAGGTGTCCGTGCGGGCGGTGGTGCTGTCGCGCGGAGTGCCCGGACGTGACCTGGCGGAGCGGGACAACCGGCGCTACCTGGAGGCCCGCCATGGCGTGGAGGTGCTGGGCCCCGTGCCGTATGTGGAGGATGCAAGAAAGCGCCGGATGGCGTTCCGGCGCGCGCTGGCGCCGCTGGTGCCAGAACGCGCGCGGGCCCGATAAATCGGCCTCCGGCGCGTTCGGCGGAAAGGTGCGTGCTACAGGTCGCGCAAGTTTTCGCGTGGTGGTGGCCGTGATCTGGACGTGCTGTTTTTTCCGCGCGAGAAAGCCGGCACGAATGGCGGACATCATCGACATCACGCTCCTCGCGGACGTCCGGCGCTTCTTCAAGAAGCTCATCGAACAGCGCGGGCTGTCCTACTTCCTCCAGAAAGACGGTCCGCGGCTGTTCCAGATTGAGCCGACGAAGGTCGAGCTGGTTCTGCGCACCGCGATCCGCACCCGGAACCCGGAACTGCCCGCGCCCCATGAGAAGGCCGTCGAGCACTGCCGCCTGGAACTGCGCCGCGAGCTGATCCGCCGCGTGGCCAGCGCCATGCTCCAGACGGGGCTGTGAGCCGCTTCTCGCTCCGCACCGCCTTCCCGCGCACCCCCAACCCGCTCTCCCAGGCCGCCGCCGAGCGCCACGCGCGCGGGCTGCCCCTGCTGGACCTGTCGGAGACCAACCCCACCCGGGTGGGGCTGCTCCCACCGGACGTGGACCTCGGGGCCCTCCCCGAGCCCTTCCGCTACACGCCAGAGCCCTTCGGCCTGTCCACCGCGCGCGAGGCCGTGGCCGCGCACCTGCGCCAGCGGGGCGCGTCCGTGGACGCCGCGCACGTCGTCCTCTCCGCCAGCACCAGCGAGGCCTACGGCTGGCTCCTCAAGCTCCTGTGCGACCCGGGGGACAACGTTCTGCTCCCCGCGCCCGGCTACCCGCTGGTGGACGTCCTGGCGCGCCTGGAGGGCGTGCAGGCGCGCTCCTACCGGTTGCCCGCCGTGCACGGCTTCGGCCTGGACGCGGCCCGGGTGGAGGACTGCGTGGACGCCCGCACGCGCGCGGTGGTGGTGGTGAACCCCGGCAACCCCACCGGCCACTTCCTGCACGAGGGCGAGCTCCACGCGCTCGCGGACGTGTGCGCGCGCCATGGCCTGGCGCTCGTCTGCGACGAGGTGTTCTCCGACTTCGCGTGGGATGAGGAAGCGGGGCGGGTGACGTCCGTGGCGGGATGGCCGCTGCCGTGCCTGACGTTCTCGCTCTCCGGCCTGTCCAAGGTGGCGGGCCTGCCCGGCCTCAAGCTGGCGTGGCTGCACGTGGGCGGCCCCGCGCACGCGCGCGACGAGGCCCTGGCCCGGCTGGAGGACGTGGCGGACGCGGCGCTGTCGGTGGCCACGCCCGTGCAGCTCGCGCTGCCGGCGCTCCTGGGCCATGCGCCGCGCTTCCAGCAGGCGCTGCTGGCGCGGGTGGGGGACAACCGGGCGCGGTTGGTTCGAGCGCGTCCGGCGGACGCCGCGTGGGACGTGGTGCCCTCGCACGGCGGCTGGAGCGCGGTGCTGCGCATCCCCCATCACCCCGGAGAGGAGGCCACCTGCCTGCGGCTCCTGGAGGAGGGGGTGCGCGTGCAGCCGGGCTACTTCTACGACTTCGGCGGCGGTGCGTACCTCGTGCTGTCGCTGCTGCCGACGCCCGAGGTGTTCACCGCCGCCCTGGTGCCGCTGCTGCGCGTGCTCAGTCCGTCGGCGGGTCGATGAGCTGCACGGTCCTGAAGGTGGTGCCCGTCACCTTGAACAACTCGTAGGGGGAGGGCGCCTCGCCCGTCTCGTTGTTGAAGTTCAGCTCGCCGCTGGCGCCCTTCACGTCGATGACCGCGCCGCCGCGCAGTGCCTCGCGCGCCGCGGTGAACTGCGTGGAGCCCAGGGGGTAGCTGGTCGCCGTCTGGCCGGAAGCGGGCGTCAGCTTCGTGAGCCCCTCCGCGATGCGCGGGCCGGTCACCGGCTGCGGGTTGTTGGTGTCAGCGCCCACCGCGTACGCCGAGCCCAGCGCCACGAGGTACATGGCGTCGTACGCGTGCGCGGTGAAGGAGTACTGCCCGGGGTCCGTGCTGTAGGCCGTGATGAAGCGGTCCGCGAAGAGCTTGTAGGTGGAGTCGTTGGGACGCGCGGACGCAGGGGCCGTGCCGTACGTGCCCGAAAGCTCCGTCTCGACCTCCTTGCGGGAGGTCAGCAGCGTGCGGTCCTTGCTGGCGTCGGTGAGGAACCAGCGGTTGCCGAAGGCCGTGCCCACCTTCGCGTCGATGGCCTCCAGCAGCAGGCGCGAGTTGTCCTCGGGGAAGCCCGCCAGCACCGTCATGTCCGGCTTGAAGGACACCAGCCGGCTCACCGCGCCGCTCACGGCCTCGTTGCGGCTGTACTGCGCGCCCGCGACGTTGTCCTTGTTGGGGATGCGGTTCTGGATGGCGTCGAAGAGGCCCGTTCCGTACGAGTCACTGACGTACGCCACGCCCACCTTGGTCGGAGGGGTGAACGTCACGCCCGGGTCGTTGATGGGCGTGACGCCCTGGAGCACGTTCGCGATGACGCGGCCCTGGAGCACGTCCGAGGGCGTGGTGCGCCAGACCAGGCCCACGCTTCCGCCGTTCTTGTCCGACAGCGTGGTGAACGCGGAGCTCGTGGCCGTGTGGCTCATCAGGAGCACGTTCTTGGGCGTGGTGACCTCATGGATGGCGAGCGTCTGCGCGCTGCCCGCGCTGAAGAGCGCCACCGCGCCCTTGTCGTTCACCATCCAGCCCGCCTGCGTCACCGCCCGGCTCACGTCCGCGCCGGTGTCGCAGACGTACATGACGAACTGACGGCCACCCACGCCCTGCGCCTGGTTCACTTCATCCAGCGCCAGCTTCAGGCCGTTGAAGCGCTGCTGCTCAATCTCCGCGTTGCCGCTCGCGTTGGTGAGCGGCAGCGCCGCGCCCAGCACGATGGGGTTCGCCGCGGACGTGGCGCCCACCACCTGGCCGCAGCCCGCGGGCTGCGGCAGGCAGAACCCGGAGGTGCAGACGCTGTTGCTGCCGCAGTCGCTGCTCGTCGTGCACTCGGACAGGCCGCCCGCCGTGGTGAAGCTGCACCCGGACGACAGCAGCGCCATGCCCAACGTCATCATTCCCAGCGCGCGCATCAGAAACGACCCTCCATGCCGACCCCGGCGCCACGCGGTGCGAGCGTCACGCGGACCTCGCCCTGCGCGGGAGGGCCTTCCTTGGGATACAGGATGATGGCGGTGATGGCCCCCGCGAGCCCCACGCCGAAACCGATGTCCGCGAGCAGCGCCTTGCTCTTGGTGCTGTCCGACAGCCGCTGCTTGTCCGCGAGCGTGCTGGCGTTGTCGAACTGGTCGCGCTGGTCGCGCGCCTGCAGCCCGAAGAGCACGCCCGCGCCCACGCCCAGCACCGCCACGCCGCCCGTGGCGAACGCCGCGATGCGCTGGTTGCGGTAGGACTTGATGGCCCGGTTCAGCTCCGCCTGCCTCTGGCGCTCGCTCTCCTCCTCCGCGCGCCGGGCCGCGGCCTGCTCGGCCTCCGCCTGCTGCCGCGCGGCATCCGCCTCCGCCTCCAGGCGCTTCCGGTCCGCGTCCGCCACCGCCTGCGCCTGGTCCTCGCGGTCCAGCTGCACGCGCAGCCGGTCGATGGCGCGGTTGCTGTTCTTCAAGAGCGTGGGGTCGGTGTCCTCGCTGGAGGACGTGACGTACTGCCGGTAGAAGGTCATCGCCTCGCGGGGCTCGCCCGCGTACTCCAGCGCCACGGCGATGTTGTAGACGAGCCGCGGGTGCGGCTGCGCCTCGTTGGCCTGCTTCAGCGCCTCCGCCGCCTCGCGGTACTTGCCGGCGTCATAGAGGCGTTTGCCCTCCTTCAACAGCGCCTGCACGTTGACCTTGGAGCCACCCCGCTGCGCCAGGGCGGACCCCGGGGCCAGCGCCAGCGCCAGCGACAACACGAAAACCAGTCTCATGGGGCGGGGAGCCTAGCGCCGAACATTCCGGCCGTCGAAGCACTGGCCCCCTGAAAAAGCGCCGGGGCCACCCCCACCCCTGTAGCAACAGGGGAGGAAGCAGCCCCGGACGGGCCTTCAGAAGGCGTCAGGCGGCGATCAGCCGTCCAGGCGCGCGATGAGCAGCTTGCGCTGGAGCATCAGGGCCTCGGGGGCCTTGGTGCCCAGCTGCTCGAAGAAGACCTCCTGGCTCTTGAGCTCGGACTTCCACTCGTCCTCCTTGATGGAGGTGGCCTCCTGGATGGCCTCCGCGGGCAGGTCCAGGCCGTTGAGGTTGAGGCCCTGGTCCTGTCGCGGCACCCAGCCCAGCAGCGTCTCCTGCGTGGGGACGCGGCCCTGGACGCGGTTCACGATCCACTCGAGCACGCGCATGTTCTCGCCGAAGCCCGGCCAGATGAACTTGCCGTTCTTGTCCTGGCGGAACCAGTTGACCTGGAAGATCTTCGGCAGCTGCGGGATGGACTTCTGCATGTCCAGCCAGTGCTGGAGGTAGTCACCCATGTGGTAGCCGCAGAAGGGCAGCATGGCCATGGGGTCGCGGCGCACGACGCCCACCTTGCCGGTGGCCGCCGCCGTCGTCTCGGAGCCCATGGTGGCGCCCAGGAACACGCCGTGGGTCCAGTTGAAGGCCTGAAGCACCAGGGGGACGGTGTTGGAGCGGCGGCCGCCGAAGATGATGGCGCTGATGGGAACGCCCTGGGGGTCGTTCGCCTTGCCGGACAGCACCGGGTTGTTGCTCATGGGCGCGGTGAAGCGGCTGTTCGGGTGCGCCGCCTTCTCCGTACTGCCCTTCTTCCAGGGCTTGCCCTGCCAGTCGATGAGCTCCTCGGGGACCTCGCCGTCCTTGCCCTCCCACCAGACGTCGCCGTCGGGCGTGAGCGCCACGTTCGTGAAGAGCGTGTCCTTGGAGATGGTCTCCATGGCGTTGGGGTTGGTCTTGTAGTTGGTGCCCGGCACCACGCCGAAGTAGCCGGCCTCCGGGTTGATGGCGTACAGGCGGCCATCCGGACCGGGGCGCATCCAGGCGATGTCGTCGCCAACGGTCTCGATCTTCCAGCCCGCGTACTCCTTGGGCGGAATCATCATGGCGAAGTTCGTCTTGCCGCACGCGGACGGGAAGGCCGCGGCGATGTAGGTCGTCTCGCCCTTGGGGCTGGTGACGCCCAGGATGAGCATGTGCTCGGCGAGCCAGCCCTCCTCGCGGCCCAGGTAGCTGCCGATGCGCAGCGCGAGGCACTTCTTCCCGAGCAGCACGTTGCCGCCATAGCCGGAGCCGAAGCTCCAGATGGTGTTGTCCTGGGGGAAGTGGCAGATGTAGCGGCGGTCCGGGTTCACGTCACCCGTGGAGTGCAGGCCGCGGTTGAAGTCGTCGCTGTCGCCCAGCATGTCCAGCGCGGCCTTCCCCATGCGGGTCATGATCCGCATGTTGAGCACCACGTAGTCGCTGTCCGTCAGCTCCACGCCAATCTTCGTGGAGGCGCCGCCCAGCGGGCCCATGGCGTAGGGCACCACGTACATGGTGCGGCCCTTCATGCAGCCTTCGAACAGCTGGGAGAGCTTCGTGTAGGCGGCCTCTGGCTCCATCCAGTTGTTGGTGGGGCCCGCGTCCGTCTTGTTGGGCGTGCAGATGAACGTGAGGTGCTCGACGCGCGCCACGTCGTTGGGGTTGGAGCGGTGCAGGTAGCAGCCCGGGCGCTTCTGCGGGTTGAGCGGGATGAGCGTCCCGTCCTTCACCGCCTGCTCGGTGAGGCGCTGCTTCTCCGCCTCGGAGCCGTCGCACCAGACAATGCGGTCCGGCTGCGTCATCGCGGCCATCTTGGCCACCCACGCCAGCAGCGTGGGGTTCTTCGTGGGCGCCTGCTCGGTGGCGGCGGCCGCTTGCGTCGAAGCCATGGAGGTCTCCTCGGGGTGTTTCATTGCGTGGGGTCTTCCCGCGTGCCCGCTTCGTGCGAGGGGGCGAAACCCTACAGCGGAAGGAACACCAAACCTTCTGGACCGGGGGCCCAAAATCAACCGACGTCCGGCAGTCAACCGGACTTTCGACCGCTTTGGCCTAATTCCACTTATCAGCGCCCGGTCGCTCATCAGAAAACGGCGCGGTGCGGCACACGCTGGCGGCGCAGCGCGGCGTGCCCAGGTTGAGGGTGCGCACCCTCGCCATGTCCATCGCCCTCGTCCTGGCCGTCATCGTCGTCGCTCTGGTCCTGTTTTCCGTGGATTCCATCCCCATCGAGTTCACCTCGCTGGTGGTGGTGTGCCTCCTGGCCCTGTCCGGGGTGCTGACGCCGGCGCAGGCGTTCGAGGGCTTCAGCAACGACACGGTCATCTTCATCTTCACCCTGCTGGCGATGACGCAGGGGCTCGCCGCCACGGGCGTGGTGCAGATGGTGGGGCAGCGGATGGCGTTCTTCGCGCGCTTCGGCCACCAGGCGTTCGTGCTGGCGATGATGGGCGTGGTGGCGGTGTTCTCCGCGTTCATCTCCAACACGGTGACGACGGCGGCCTTCCTGCCGGTGGCCATTGGCGCCGCGCAGCGGGCGAAGGTGCCGCGCAGCAAGGTGCTGCTGCCGCTGGCGTACGCGTCCATGCTGGGCGGCACGGTGCTGCTCTTCGGCACGTCCACGAACCTGGTGGTGTCCGCGGCGCTGAAGCGGCAGGGGATGGCGCCCATTGGCGTGGCGGAGCTTGCGCCGGTGGGGCTGCCGGTGGTGCTGCTGGGCATCGCGGTGGTGGTGCTGCTGGGGCGGCGGCTGTTGCCCTCGCGCGAGGGCAAGCCGGGCACGGAGGGCTTCGCGCTGCGCGACTACCTCTCGGAGGCGGTGGTGCCCGGGGAGTCGCGCTACGTGGGCCAGCCCCTGGCGGAGCTCACGAAGGGGCTGGGCCTGCGCGTGATTGGCGTGGTGCTCGGTGGCGAGACGCTCAACGCGAAGCCGTCCTACGTGCTGACGGGCGAGGAGCGGCTGCTGGTGGAGGGCAAGCGCGAGGACATCCTGCGGGTGAAGGACCTGCGGGGCCTCGCGCTGCGGCCGGACGTGCGGCTGTCGGACGCGGAGCTGGAGGGGCCGGAGTCGATGCTCGTGGAGGCGAGCGTGCCGCCCGACAGTCCGCTGGTGGGGCGCAGCCTGCGGGAGACGCTGTTCGTGGAGCGCTTCGGGCTCCTGGCGCTGGGGCTGCACCGCCGGCCCGCCATCCAGCGGCTCACCAAGCTGCAGCTCCTGGGGCGCGCGTGGGACGAGCACTCGATGTCTACGCTGCCCCTGTCCGTGGGGGACGTGCTGCTCCTGCGCGGCCCGCGTCAGAGGGTGGCGGAGCTGGAGCCGGGCCATACGCTGATGGTGCTGGAGGGCCACGAGTACGAGCCGCCGCGCTACGCGAAGGCGCTGCTCGCGGTGGTCATCTTCCTGGGCTCGCTGGCGGCGGGCTCGCTGGGCTGGGTGCCGCTGTCGCTGGCGGGGCTCACCGGCATGCTGCTGATGATCGCCACCGGGTGCGTGGACGCGCGCACCGCGTTCCGCGTGGACTGGCGGGTGGTGCTGCTCATCGGCGCGATGATGGCGCTGGGGCTGGCCATGGAGGTGAGCGGCGCGGGGAAGTTCATCGGCGACCACGTGGCCCGGCTGGGCGCGTACGGCGGCCCCCGCACGGTGCTGGCGCTGTTGATGGTGCTGACCATCGTGCTGTCGGCGCCCATGAGCAACCAGGCCGCGGCGCTGGTGGTGCTGCCGGTGGCGCTCAACGCGGCGACGCAGCTGGGCGTGGACGTGCGCCCCTTCGCCATGGGCGTCACGCTGGCCGCCAGCTGTTCGTTCATCACGCCGCTGGAGCCCAGCTGCGTGCTCGTCTACGGGCCCGGGCACTACCGGTTCACCGACTTCTTCCGGCTGGGCACGCCGCTGACCGCGGTGCTGGTGGTGTTCCTCGTCCTCGCCGTGCCCGTGGTGTGGCCCTTCCACTAGGTTTCAGTGGATGGCGGCGCGCAGCCCCACGTCCGCGAGGACCCGCGACTCCTGCGCGAGCAGGTACTGCAGCCGCGCGTCCACGGTCGCCTCGTCCCCGTTGGACGCGGTGACGGCCAGGCGGTGGAAGAGGGACTGGTGGCCGTCCTCGGATTGGGCCAGCTCGCCGTAGAAGCGGGCGAGCGCCGGGTCGGTGAGCCCCTCCGCGAGCAGGGAGAGCCGCTCGCACGAGCGCGCTTCGATGATGGCGGCGACGAGCAGGCGGTCCACGCGCCGCTCCAGGGCGGGCGTGCGCACGTGCTTCTGCAGGCCCTGCGCGTACGGGTCCCCGGCGTCCTTGGTGAGCGTGAGGCCGCGCGCGGCCATCAGGTCCAGCACGCGCGCCAGGTGGGCGCTCTCCTCGCGGGCCAGGCGCGCCATCTGCGACGGCAGGCCCGGCAGGTCCGGGTAGGCCTGGAGCATGGACAGCGCGTTGGCGGCGGCCTTCTTCTCGCAGTGGGCGTGGTCCACCAGCACCGCGTCGAAGTTGGCGAGCGCCAGCGGCAGCCAGCCGGGGTCGGTGGGCGCGTGGAGGATGACGGGGCCCGCTCCGGAGAGGGGACGGCGGGAGGGCGTGGGGCGGCTGCTCATTTCGACGGCGGACTGTAGGGCATCCGCCGGCCGCCGTGCGCATTCCGTCGCGGGGCCGCCCGGGCCTGCCCGCCATCCGAGCCGGGGGCGGCCGGACTACAGCGGCGGGCGCGTGCCTTCCTTCGACGCGAGCAGGGTGACCACGTAGTCGTTGCCCTCCTGCGCCTCGTTGGCGATGAAGACGGAGCCCGGCCACGTGCGCAGCCCGCTCATCAGGAAGGCCCCGTGGTCGGCCTGGGCCCGGTGCACCAGCTCCACGCGGCAGAGCGTGGCGCGGCACTCCAGCGACTTCACGCGGGAGGTCGTGGGCAGGTGCGCGCGGAACGCGTCGTCGAGCGTGCGGGACGCGCGCGCGCTCCAGTCTCCGTCCACCGGCTCGGCGGCGAACGCGTTGAACACGCGGGTGCGCGACTGCTCGAACGAGGCCGGTGGCGGGCGGATGGGCGGAGGCGGGGGCACGTCGTCACCGGAGTCCTCCGCCGCGACGGCTTCACCGGAAGGGGTCGCTTCCGGAGCGCCGGGCCGTGCATGAGGGCCCGCGGGCGGGCGCGCGGCGTTGGTGGCCCACAGGCGCATCGCGGCCTCCGCGGCGACGCGGCGGTCGGCGAGGGTCGCGTCGGTGCTCGCGTTGGCGCGGTGCACCTGGGTCCGCAGCTCCTCCATCGCCTCGTCGGAGGCGCGCTGGTGGCTGGCGAGCGTGAGCCCCACGCCCGCGATGGCGGCGGTGTTGACGATGGCGAGGACGGTCTGGAGCCTGGAGGACATCGGGTGCTCGCGGGGCTTGGGGGTGAGGAGAGAAGGACCGCGCGAAGGGGAGGAATGAGAAGCCTTCGCGCGGCCCCGTGCTTCATCAGTCGATGGTGAAGCCGCCGATGACACCGCCCGCCTGCAGGCCGCAGCGGAAGACGATGGCGAAGTCCTCCCACACGTAGCGGTCACCCGTGTTGATGGTCTGCCACGTCATGGGGCCGGCCACCGTGTACGTGGCCGTGCCCAGGTGCGCGCCGTTGCCCACGCCGTTGACCGTGGTCGTCTCGCACCAGCTGTTGTTGCCGTAGATCTGCACCGTCGTCGGGTGGTAGCCGGTCGTCCACATGGGCACCGTGGCGATCGCCAGACGCGTCGTCGTACAGTTGTTGACCAGCGCGGAGTAGCTGCTCACGTTGAAGCACGACGCGTCGGACGCATAGGCGGCCTTGAACGCGGCGCCCGGGTAGTACTGCCACGCGGCCGCGGTCCCGGCGCTCAACGCCACCACGCCGAACGCGCACACCTTCGCCAACGTCTGGAAACCCTTCATCGAACTTGCTCCCTGGGGATGCGGCGGTGACTGGGGCCGCCGGGCACGCGAACGCGCGCCACGCCGCAGGGGAGCAAACGCCATGCCCTCGTCTGGGATGGCGTGTTTTCAGATGTTTGCATGTCTTGATGACAATCCGTGTTGTTCCGGGGGCAACGCCTGGGTGTTGCCTGTGTTGCCCCCGCGGCTACGCGGGCCCGGCGGCGCTACTCGACGAGCACGAGCCGCTGGGTGCGGCCGGCGTGGTAGCCCACCTTGCGCGCGATGCGGGCGGTGCTCTCGTCGCGCTCGTCGACGCGCATGGCCAGCCGGGGCAGCGAGGACAGCAGGTGCCGGGAAATCTGTCCCAGGCACAGCGTGGCGTGGCCCTGGCGGCGGCGGGACGGGGGCGTGTACATGCCCTCCAGCTCCGCGCCGAACTGCGAGCGGCAGCCGATGTCCACCTTGAACACGAGCTCGCCGCCCTCCTCCAGCACGTAGGTGCGGCGCTGGCGCACGCGCTGGAGGACGCGGGCCTCGTAGTGGGCGGGGTCCTCGGACAGCGGGTCCCGCTCGAAAATCTCCCGCACGTAGCCCTGGGCCAGGGGCAGCAGGCGGGGCACGTCCTCTTCGCGGGCCAGGCGCAGGGTGGGGTTGGTGAAGGGGCCCAGGTCGTCCGCGGAGACGCTGAACAGCTTCTGGGTGCGGGACAGGCGCGGCTTGCCTTCACAGAGGCTGCGCACCAGCGCGTCCACGGAGGCCTTGTCTCCCACGGTGGAGCGCAGCTTGAGGTTGGCGGCGAGCGCGTCCGCGATGACGCCGGTGGCGCTGGCGTCGCTGGCGCTGGGCACCACCAGCCCGCCCTCGCCGCCCACGAAGACGGCCGCGGTGAGGACGCCGCTGTCGAAGCGGCCGTGGAAGGAGAAGGCCGCCTGGCGCTCCGGCGCCGCGATGCCGAACTCCTCCAGCAACCCCAGGAGGTAGAGGTTGTGGACGGGATCCTTCGCCAGGAGCGCGCGCAGGGCGTCCGTGTGGGAAGGCGCGAGCTGTTCGACGGTGACGGGCATGCGCGGAGGGCCGAAGGGGGCCTGAACCTTACGCGCAACCCGACCTCACGGGCCAGCGTCCCCAGGCACGGTGAACCGGAATGGATGGAGCACGGTCGCGGACCCTCCCAGGTGGGGTGCCGGGAAGCGCGCGTCCAGGAGCGAATCCAGCACGCACGCCTGCACCATGGGGTCCGGGATGGTGCTGGAGACGAGCTCGCCCCGGTTCATCTTCCCCTCGGAGCCCTCGCCCTCCACCGTGAAGCGCAGCTTCACTTCGTGTGTGCCCCGGTTGCGTTGTGCGGCGTCCTGGAAACATTGCTGCACGAGCGGAGTCACGGACTGGATGGCCAGGCGCAGGTCCTCCGCGTCGATGCGGCCGGAGGAGGACTCCACCACCGGCTCCACCACCTCCACGCGGCGCGGCCGGTTCAGGCAGCTCCGGTGCGTCCGTGAAGCGCGTCACCCATGCGGCTCCCAGCGTGAACAGCAGGAACAGGCCCAGGCTCAAGCCGGGGATGAGGAGCCAGCGGACGAAGGTGCGGTGCGAGGACGCCATGGGCCGGGTGCCCGCGTGTCATACCCGCCTCCCGGGGGGCCGGGAAGCGGGGATGCACGCGAGCGCCCGAGGCTACGGATACACCTCGCGCCGTGACGTGGGCGTCGTCGTCGTCGGAGGCGTCACCACCGCCCCTTCGGCGCGGATGCGCTGCTTGCGGCTGACGCCCAGCGTGGCGCCGAGCACCGCCGCGACGAGCCCCAGCAGCAGGCCCGCGAAGATGCCCCAGAAGACGCGGCCGGAGCGGTCCGCCACCTTCAGCGCGCCCTGCTGTGCCTGCTGGCCCACCTCGCCGGCCTTGGTCTTGGCCTGGTCCACCTGCTGCTGCACACGGTCGGCCACGCCTTCCGCGTCCTGTCGCGACAGGTTGGTGTTCTGCGCGATGTTGCTCACCAGGAGCTCGCGGTCCATGCGGCCCTGGCGCACGCCCTCGGTGACGATGTCCTTGGTCGCGGCCTCCAGCTGGTTCGCGGTGATGGCGGGTTTGCCCTCCTGCTGGAGACGCTGGTTCACCGGCCCGAGCGCGTCGTTGGCGTCCAGGCCGAACGCCTTCGCCGCGCCGCCGCCGCCCGTCACGGCCCCCATCGCGGCGGAGCCTCCCGCGCTCACCGCGGACTTGCCCACGCTGAACACCGCGCCCACCACGCTCGACAGCACCATGCCCAGGACGACGACGCCCATGAGTGTCGTCAGGCCCCAGAGCACCGCGCCGTGCATGGCGCCTCCCGCCTTGTCCACGATGCCGGCGCTGCGCGCGGCCACCAGGCCGCCCACGAAGAGCGCGACCAGCGGGACGAGCACGCTCCAGATGCCGGTGAAGATGCCCGCGGACTTCGCGCTCGACGCATCGGCGGGGTTCACCGACGACAGGCCCAGCGCCAGGCCCAGCGTGTAAAGCAATATCCAGACGCCCAGCGCGACGAAGGTGCCACCGAAGATGGCGCCCCAGCTCAGCTTGTACGCACTGCCCGGCACTGCTGGGATGATGCCGGCGCGTTCGCTCTCGACAATGGCTGCCATTGGACTTCACCCTCGCTTCCCGTGAGTCGCCGAAGCCGTGCTCGCAAGCACGGCCCGGACGGACGTGTCTGGGGTGAAGGTGTGCACCGGGGAAGCCAGTTCATTTCACCGCCTCACGGCCGCTCCGTCCCGCAGGGTGGGGCGGAAGGCCGGGTGGCCTCAGCGCAGGCCGAGCGCGTCGAGGAGCAGTGCCTCGCGCGCCACCACCGGCTCGCGAGGAAGCGCGGCCGTGCGGTAGCGCGCGACGAGCGCGGGCAGCGTCACCGGGCCGCCGTCGCCCAGGCCGCTCCATGCGGCGAGCAGGCCCAGGACGTGCTCGGGAGGCCGGCCGCGCGCCCGCAGCTCCGCGAGCGCGAACGCTCCATCACGCTTCGCCAGCCGCTTGCCGTCTTCCCCCATCACCAGCGGCACGTGGAGGAACGCGGGCGCGCTCAGGCCCAGCGCGGCGTAGAGCTGGAGCTGCCGGGGCGTGGAGGGCAGCAGGTCGTCCCCGCGCAGCACGTGCGTGATGCGGCTGGCCGCGTCGTCCACCACCACCGCGAGCTGGTAGCTGGCCACGCCGTCGTTGCGGCGCACCACGAAGTCCCCCACCAGGGCCTGCACGTCCTGGACGTACGGGCCCATGAGCTCATCCACGAAGCGCACCTCGCCTTCGCGTGCGCGGAAGCGGTACGCGGGGGCGCGCGTGCGGGCACGTTCTGAAACCTGTTCGGCGGTGAGGTGCGCGCAGGTGCCGGGGTAGCGCGGGCCTTCGTCGGACAGGCCATGGGGGGCGCTCGCCGCGCGGGCGATCTCCGCGCGCGTGCAGAAGCACGGATAGATGAGCCCCTCGCGCGCGAGCTTCTCCTGGGCCTCGCGGTAGACGCCGTCGCGCTCGCTCTGGATGAGCGGTGTTTCGTCCCAGTCCAGGCCCAGCCAGCGCAGGTCCTCGTAGAGGTCCTGGAGGAACTGGGGGCGGCATCTCGCGCGGTCCAGGTCCTCGATGCGCAAGAGGAACGCGCCGCCCGCGGCCCGGGCCTGGAGCCAGCCCAGGAGCGCGCTTCTCATGTTGCCCAGGTGCATGCGGCCAGTGGGGCTGGGGGCGAAGCGTCCTCGCATCGTGGCGGCAACCATAACTTCCCCGCCCGCACCGCGCGCTGGGAGAGAATGCCCCGCTGCTTCCTTCCGTTCCTTCGGGTGTGACTCCCTCCATGCGCTTCCTGCACTGCTCCGACGTCCACATCACCGAGGACTACTTCGCCCTGCCGCTGCGCAAGCTGGGCTGGCGCCGCTGGGTGGCGCTCGTCGAGCTGACGGCGGGAGGCCGGGCGAAGGCCTACCGGAACGCGCAGGCCACGCTGTCCACCATCGCCCGCGAGGCGGGCACGCACGGCGTGGACCACTTCATCCTCTCCGGCGACCTCACCGCCTACGCCCTGGAGGGCGAGTTCCGCGCCGCCCGCGCCGCGCTCGCGCCCCTGGCCCCCACGCCCGCGCGCTGCACCGTCATCCCCGGCAACCACGACGTCTTCACCCCTGGCGCCGCGCGTGACGGCCGCTTCGCGAAGCACTTCGGGGACCTGCTGGACAGCGACCTGCCCGAGTACCGCCGCGAGGGCGCGTTCCCCTTCGTGCGCCTGGTGGGGGAGGGCGCCGCGGTGGTGGGCCTGTGCTCCGCGCGCCCGCTGCCCTCGCCCGGCCTGTCCTACGGCACCGTGGGCCCCGCGCAGCTCGAAGGCCTGGCGGCCCTGCTGAAGGACGCCCGGCTGGACGGCCGCGCCATCCTGGTGGTGGTGCACCACGCGCCCCGGAGCTCCGCGAACCACGCGGACGGCTGGCATCACGGCCTGCATGACGCGGACGCGCTCCTGAAGCTCCTGCCGGGCCCTCGCTTCGCCGTGCTCCACGGCCACATCCACCAGCGCTACCACCACCCGGCCACCCACGACCGGCCCCACCTGTTCGGCGCGGGCTCCTCCACCCAGGCGGGGAAGGAGGGCTACTGGCTCATCGAGGTCCAGGACGGCGTCGTCGTGGGCGGCACGAAGCACGTGCCGGCCTTGTGACAGTCCCCCCGGGCGGCGGTACAAGGGGCGCACATGACCCCGGCGACCCCGTCCCCACCCGCTGAGTTGTCCCTGGAGGAGTACCGCTACCTGCGGCAGCTGGGACGTGTCACGGACGACCTCCTGGAGGAGAGCCTGCGGGAGCGCGAGACGCTCACCCAGTGCTTCCGGCGCTGCTTCCCCACGCTGCTGGCGCACCTGGGCGCGCGCGCCATCGCCGTCACCACGCGCGACGAGGAGCTGGTGGAGCAGACCTGGAGCGAGGGCGACTGGGGCGGCGTCTTCGCCGGAAGTCTTCTCGCGGGGCCCGTGGGCCTGAGCGTCCTCGACACGGGCACGCTGCTCATCCAGACGCTGGACGTGGCGGGTTCACCGGTGGGCACGCTGGGCGTGCTCTTCGCGGGGCCGCCGGGCGACGCGAGCACCACCGCGAAGCGCGCGCGGGCGCTGGACGTGGTGGCGGAGGAACTGGACACGGTGCTGATGCTGGTCCACACCGCGTCGGAGAAGCACCAGCTCATCCTCCAGTGCAACGAGCACCTGGCCAACCCCGTCTTCGAGGCGGGCATGGACCACGCGGTGCGCACGCTGTCGCAGCGGGTGCGGCTGCCGGGCTTCCTCCTGCTGTACCGCGACGCCGTGCAGCCGCACGTGCTGCACTACCGCACGTACCGGCACGGGCAGCTGGAGTACGAGAGCGGAGACCAGCCCGGCTCGCAGCTGGAGTCACTGCTGCACCAGCACGGCACGCGGCTCCTGCACGGGGACGCGGGCGTGCTCAAGCGCCTGTTCGACGGGCGCACCACGGAGGCGGTGCTCATCTCCGCGGCCACGCGCAGCGAGCCCCTGGGCAAGATCGTCGTCTGGAGCAACGAGGGCTTCTCCGCGTACGCGATGGACCTCATCCGCGTGCTGGCCTCCACGCTGAGCCAGCGCCTGCTGGACTACAACCGCGAGCGCATCCACCTGTCGCAGTTCTTCCCCACGGTGGCCATTGACGCGCTCCTGGAGGACCCGGACTACGCGCGGCACCTGCGCGCGCAGGAGCAGGAGGTGGGCATCCTGTTCGCGGACATCAACGGCTTCACCCGCATCTGCGAGCAGGGCTTCGACAGCCCGCGCAGCATCGGCCGCTTCGTGGACGAGTGGAGCGCGCGCGCCGTGGACTGCATCTGGGCGCGTGGTGGCGTCTTCGACAAGATGGTGGGCGACTGCGTCATCGGCCTCTTCGGTCCGCCCTTCTTCCAGACGGACCGCGTGCGCCGCGCGGAGGCCGCCGTGCGCGCCGCGCAGGACATCCAGTCCTTCACCGCGGAGCTGAGCGAGCGCGAAGAGGTGGCCGCGCTGTGCCGGCGGGTGAAGCTGCCGGGGCTGGGCGTGGCGGTGGGCGTGAACCTGGCCACCGCCAACTGCGGCCTCTTCGGGCCCAACCGCAACTACACCGCGTTCTCCAGCGGCATGAACCAGGCCGCGCGACTGCAGTCGCTGGCGGGCTTTCGCGAGACGTTGGTGATGGAGAGCGTGCACGAAGCGCTGAAGCAGTCGCAGGAGCCCTTCGTGCGCAAGCTCCAGTTTGGCCCCCTCACGGAAACGCCGGTGAAGAACGTGGCGCAGCCGCTGCGGCACTACCGGCTGGCGCCGTAACCGTCAGGCCAGCAGGTGCGTGCCCGCGTAGCGCCGCGAGAAGTGGATCCACCGGCGCTCGTCCACCTCCACCTGCCACTCGCTGTTGGGCGTCAGCGGCAGGCGCTGCTTGAGGAAGCTCTCCAGGTGGTCCGCCGCCTTGAGTGGCGTGAGCCCCGGCGCGCGGAAGGCGATGTGGAGCGTCACGTCCAGTGACGGTGCCACGTCCACCGACGCACAGATGCGCAGCGGGCCCACGCGGCGCTGGTACTGGGTATCCGATGCCGGCCATGTGGAGGAGCCCTCGGGCTGCGGGGGCGCCTGCTCAAGCCAGTTGTCGGGGATCAGGATGAAGTCGAGCAGATTGCTGCTCGCCTCTTCCACCGTGCCGTGCTCCTGGATGGAAAGCATTGCCCACCTCCGCCAGAGAAGCCGTTGGGGTTGCGTGGAAGCCGTCTTGAAGAATGTGCCCACGAGCCCATGCCATGCAAGGGCCCATGAACATCCGCTTGCTGCCCACACCTCGTTACGTGCGCGCGTGCGGGACGGACACTAGCGCTTCGGGGTGACACGTCAGGTCGGGGGGTGTTCCGCTCGACCCCGCACGGTGCTCAGGAAGCGACGGGAAGGGAGCGGCGGGGCTTGCGCTCCACGGCGGCCTTGAGCTGGCCGCAGCCCGCGTCGATGTCGATGCCACGACGTTGGCGCACCGTGCTGGGCACGCCGTACGACGTGAGCACGTCCTGGAACGCACGCACCGCGTCGGGGACGCTGGGGCCGCCGTCGTAGCCCACCGTGGGGTTGAGCGGGATGACGTTCACGTGCGCGTCCATCCCGTGCAGGAGCTGTCCCAGATGGTGCGCGTGCTCCGCGGTGTCGTTGCGGCCGGAGATGAGCGTCCACTCGAAGAAGATACGGCGCTTGCGCTTCGCCACATAGTAGCGGCACGCGTCCATCAGCTCGTTGAGCGGCCAGCGGCGCCCCGCGGGCACCAGCGCGGCGCGCTCGGCGTCCGTGGCGCCATGGAGGCTCACCGCGAGCTGCACCGGGCGCGCCTCGTCCGCGAGCCGGAGGATGCCGGGCACCACGCCCACCGTGGACAGGGTGATGAAGCGCGGCGCCAGCGCCAGGCCCTTGGGGTCCACGAGGATGTCCACCGCGGCCATGGTGTGCTCGTAGTTGTGCAGGGGCTCGCCCATGCCCATGAGCACGATGTTGCGCAGCGCTTCCCCCTGCGCGCGCAGGATGCGCGTGACGTGCAGCACCTGGCCCACGATTTCGCCCGGCGTCAGGTGGCGTGACAGCCCCATCTGGCCGGTGGCGCAGAAGACGCAGCCCATGGCGCACCCGGCCTGCGTGCTCACGCACACCGTGGCGCGGCCCTTGAAGCGCATCAGCACCGTCTCGATGGTCTGCGCGTCGTGCAGGCGCAGGAGCAGCTTGTGGGTGAGCCCGTCGCTGCTGAAGCTCTCGTGGTGCGTGGCGAGCGTGCCCAGGTGCGCTCGCTCCTGGAGCGTGGCCTGGAGGTCCGGGCGCAGCCCCTTCACGTCGCCTGGCGCGGTGACTCCGTCGCGGTACAGGCCCGTCCACACGCGCTCGCGGTACTGGGGGCTGAAGCCCCAGCCGGCGAGCCGCGCGTCCAGCGCGGGGCGGGGCAGGTCGTAGAGGTTGACGGTGGCGTCCGGCATGACGGGACCTGGGATAACACACCCGGCGCGGGCGCACCCGGGTCCGCCGGCCTGGGGGGCGGACGGGGGAGCGTGCAGG
>NZ_RAVY01000122.1:0-30455 GCF_003611625.1 Corallococcus sp. CA054B | reverse complement strand
ACCTTGGGCTTGGGCGTGGAGCCCAGGATGTCCTCCAGCACCTCCGCTCCGTCGGCACCCGACTCATTGGGCGGCGGCGGCGGCAGGTCCCAGTCCAGCGTCGGCGGCGCGGGCGGACGCGGCGGCGTGGGCGCGCGCGCGGCGGCCGGAGGAGGCGGCGGCGTGGGCAGGATGTCCGGCGAATCGTCCTCGTCCATGTCCATCGGTTCAGCCTCCACGATGTCCAGGGGCTCGCCCCGGCCTCTCGCCAGTGCCTGCTCCAGGTCGTCCGGCGCGGCGACGAACACCTTGAGCGGCTTGCGCAGCTGGAAGCGCAGCTCGTCCACCAGCATCAGGTTGCCCGGGTCTTCCACCGCGACGTGGATCTTCTCGCTGCGGCCGTCCTGCTCCGAAGCGAAGAGGAGCACCCGGTGCTCGGTCTGGAAGTCCATGGACACCAGCGAGGCCACCGCATGCGGGATGTACTCGGGGAGCTCCACGAACGGCAGCTCGTGCTGCGCCGCCAGCGCCCTCGCGATGTCCCGGCCGGTGCACAGGCCCATGGACACCAGCACCTCGCCCAGCTTGCGGCCCTGGCCGCGCCGTCCGGACGCGAGGGCCTGCTTCACCTGCTCGTCCGTCACCACTCCGGCCTGGACGAGGAGTTCACCAATCTTCTTGCGCATGGCCGGGGGCTACCGCTTGACCTTGGCGAGGTATTCCTCGCGGGAGAAAACGCCCTTCTCGATGAGCAGCTCCACCATGGCCTTCAGCGCCGCGACCTCCTTGCGCTGGACCTCTTCCACGCTCTTGAGCAGCTCCGCGGGGCTGCCGGAGGCCGCGCGCGGGGCCTCCGCCGGCGGGGCCTGACGGGGAGGCGGCGCGGCGGCGGGCTTGGGGGACATGGCGACGGCGGCGGCCGGGTCCAGGTCCTTGAGGTTCTTCACGACGGTGCGGCCCTGCGCGTCCACCACCTTGAAGTTGGTGTCCGCGTCCTCCAGCTCCGCCGTCTCCTCGTAGAGGCGCGCGAACGCCCGCGCCACGGAGGTGCGCCCCGCCACGTTGGCCACGATGCGGCACTTGGACAGGGCCCGCAGCTCGTCCAGCACGCGCACGTTGAGCGGGTCCGACATGGCGACCACCAGCGTCTTGCCGTCGTCTCGCAGCTGCAGCGGCACCACGGAGAAGTCGCGCGCCGTCTGCGCCGGAATCTTGGCCTTCACGTGCGGCGGGACCATCTGCACGGAGTCCAGGTTCACCGCCGGCATGCCCAGCTGTTTCGACAGGGCGCGCACGAGGATGTCCTCGGAGACGAGGTTCATCCGGACGAGGATCTCGCCCAGCTTCCCGCCCCACTTGGCCTGCTCGGCGAGCGCCGCCTTGAGCTGGCTCTCCTGCAGGACGTTCGCCTTGATCAGCAGTTCTCCAAGCTTGATCTGTGCCATGTCGTGCGCGCCATAGTACCCGGTTTGCGCCGGGACGCTGCCTTTCGACGCCTGGAAGCTCAGGAACCCGGCGCGGGGGGCGGCTGAGACACCGGCCCCTCCGGGCGGACCTCCTGGCCCCGCGCGTCGACGTCCACCACCTTCGCCCCCTCGGGCGCGCCCATTTCATAGAGCGTCAGGTCCGGGCGGCCGTTGAGGCGGATGTCCGTATACTTCAGGTCCAGCTTCGTGCCCGCCGAGGCGGCGACCAGGTGCACCTTGTTGGGAAAGAGCTGGTCGTCCCGCAGCTCGAAGTCCTCGAACGCCAGGTCGTAGCCCGGCACGCCCCGGACCTCGCTCTTCACCACGCGCAGGTGCTTGGGATCCACGCGCAGTGTCTGCGTGGCCGGGCCCCGCTGGAGCTTGAGCACGTACACGCGCTCCTTCTCGTCCAGCTCCAGGGTCATGGACTCCGGCGGCAGGAGGGGGACCTGCCCCAGCATCACCGCCACCAGCTCCTCGCTCGGCAGGACGACAGGCAGGAAGCGGGACACGTTCTCCGCGCTGGCCGGGCCCTGGAGGTACGTGTTCTCCCGCGCCTGGTAGATGCCGAAGCGCTCACCGTCGGACACGAGCGAGGCCACCGGGCGGTTGAAGAAGTCGTACGTCTCCAGGTGGATGAGGGCCGGACGGGTGATGGAGAGGTACGTGGAGAGGGTTCCGCTGCCCTGGGGCGAGTCCACGTGCAGCTTGGCGTCACCCTCCAGGTTCACGACCTTCGCCTGCCGCTCGCGCACGTGCTGGTAGAGCGTCTGGGCGTCCTCGATGCGGCCCTCCGGACCGAACTCGAGACGTTTGGGGCAGGCCGAACAGAGGAGGACCAGGAAGATTGCGGCGGCTGCGCGGTTCATATGTCCTAGTGTGAGCCAGGGCCGCCTGCCCGGTCATCCATCATGAGCCTGAACGATCTACTTCATTACCTTCGCCTGGGCGGCGTCACCCTCGCCCTCCTCCTGGGCGCCTCCGTGGTGGCCCTGGGCGTGGCCATCGAGCGGCTCATCGCCCTCTGGGGCGTGAGCGAGCGCTCCCGCAACCTGGGGGAGATCGTCCAGAAGCACCTCCTCCGGGGTGACATGGCCGCCGCCCGCACCGCCGCCGAGCGCTCCGACGCCGTGGCGGCCGACATCTTCCTCGCCGGGTTCGACCGCTGGGAGCGCTCCCGCTCCACGGGCGGCAACGGCATCGAGACCGCCGTGGAGCGCGAGCGCGCCCAGGTAGGGCTCAAGCTGCGGCGCAACCTGTGGCTGCTCGCCACCATCGGTTCGACGACGCCCTTCGTGGGCCTCTTCGGCACCGTGGCCGGCATCATGCGCTCCTTCAAGGACCTGGGCGTGGACGTGGAGGCCGGCGGCACCGGCGGCTCCGCGGCCGTGATGACGGGCATCTCCGAGGCGCTCGTCGCCACCGCCGTGGGCATCCTCGTCGCCGTGCAGGCGATGGTCTTCTACAACTACTTCCAGGCCCGGCTGTCCCGCGTGCTGGTGGAGCTGCGCCTGCTGGGCGACGAGTTCTCAGAGGTCCTCAAGGAGCGCTCCGCCGGCGGCCCGCTGCCGGAAGCCACGCCGCCCCCGCGCGAGGGCGCCACGCCCCCGGCTTCGCAGCCCGCCTCGTAAGGAGACACGCCCACCATGGCCATGGGAAAGACGCCCGGCACGGGTGACGACGAGGTGGAGGGCGCGGGCTTCGCGGAGATCAACATCACGCCGCTGGTGGACGTGATGCTCGTGCTGCTCATCATCTTCATGGTGACCAGTTCGGTCATCACCCAGCAGGGCCCGGGCGGCGGCGCCAAGGCGGGCCTCAAGGTGAACCTGCCCAAGGGCGGCGCCGCGGACGTCACCGCGCGCACCACGGACCTGTCCGTGGCGGTGCTGGCGGATGGCCGCTTCGTGCTCGCGGGCAACGTCGTCGCGGAGGCCGAGCTCAAGCAGGCCTTCGACGCCGCGAAGAACCAGAACCCCGACACCGTGGTGATCGTCCAGGCGGACGAAGGCGTCCCCCACGGCACCGTGGTGCAGGTGATGGAGCTGGCGAAGAAGGCCGGCCTCGCGCAACTCGCCATCGGCGTGCGCGAAGGCGACTAGGCTCGACTCGCACTCGCAAAGCAAAAGGCCCCCCGGCGCGTCACGTGCCGGAGGGCCTTCTTCATTTCAGGACTTCAGCTGCCGGCTCAGACGCCGCCGAACGCCGCGTCGGTGATGTCCATCGGGGACGTGTCCTCGGTGGCGATGAGGCGCGCGGCGTACTCCACGTTGGGCAGCACGTTGCGCGCGTACCACAGGGCGCTGAACTTCTTGCCCTCGTAGAACGCCTTGTCCGGGTGGTCGGCGGCCACGCTGGCGGCGGCCTTCTCCGCGATGACGGCCGCGTCCAGCAGCAGCCAGCCCACGGCGACCTCGGACATCATGTTGAGGAAGCGGTTGGCGGACAGGGGGATGAGCGGGAAGCGGCCCGCGTCCTGCGACCAGCCGAACAGCGCCATCGCGCTGGACATCAGGCCTTCCTGCGCGCCGGCCAGCGTCTTCACGGCCTCGCCCAGCACCGGGTGCTCGCGGTGCGCTTCCACGAAGCTGCCCACGTCGCCCATGAACTGCTGGAAGTGCGCGCCGCCCGCCTGGCCCATCTTGCGGCCCACCAGGTCCATGGCCTGGATGTGGTTGGTGCCCTCGTAGATGGAGAAGATCTTCGAGTCGCGCGTGTACTGCTCCACCGGGTAGTCCTGGATGTAGCCGGCGCCGCCGTACACCTGGATGGCCTGCGCGCAGAGGCGGAAGGCCTGATCCGAGCCGTAGGACTTCACCAGCGGCGTCAGCACCTCCACCTGGCCCTTGTGGTAGGTGGCGGCGTCGTCGTCCTTGCCCGCCAGCTGCTTCGCCTTGTCCAGGTGCATGGCCAGCTTGATGACCAGCGCGCGGATGCCCTCCACGTGCGCCTTGATGTCCAGCAGCATGCGGCGGACGTCCGGGTGCTCGATGATGGAGGCGCGCGGCGCGGACGGGTCCTTCCACTTGGTGAAGTGGGAGCCCTGCTTGCGGTCCTTCGCGTAGTCGAGCGCGTTGTAGTACGCGGCCGATGCCAGGCTCACGCCCTGGATGCCCACGGCGATGCGCGCGCCGTTCATCATCTTGAACATCTGGCTCATGCCCACGTGCTCGACCGTGCCCACGAGCTCGCCCAGACAGCCGTCGTTCTCACCGAAGTTGAGGACACACGTGGCCGAGCCGTTGATGCCCATCTTGTGCTCGATGGACGCCACGGTGACGTCGTTGGACTGGCCCGCGGAGCCGTCCTCGTTGATGCGCAGCTTGGGGACGATGAACAGCGACAGGCCCTTGGTGCCCACCGGCGCGCCGTCAATGCGCGCGAGCACCAGGTGGATGATGTTCCCGGCCATGTCATGGTCGCCGCCGGAGATGAAAATCTTGGTGCCCTTGATGCTGTAGGTGCCGTCCGCGTTGCGCTTCGCGGTGGACTTGGCGGCGCCCACGTCGGAGCCCGCGTGCGGCTCGGTGAGGCACATGGTGCCGCCCCACGTGCCGTTGAGCATGCGCTCCACGAACTGCTTCTGCTGCGCGGGGGTGCCACACTCGGCGATGACTTCCGCAGCGCCGAACGCCAGGCCCGGGTACATGTTGAAGGCCGTGTTGGCGCCGGAGAGGATCTCCTCCACCGTCACCTGGAGCATCATCGGCGCGCCCTGGCCGCCGTGGTCGGGGCTCACCGCCACCGTCTTGAAGCCCTGCTCGTAGAGCTTGCCCCACGCGTCCTTGAAGCCCTTGGGCGTGTAGACCGAGCCGTTCTCCACCCGGCAGCCCTCACGGTCACCGACCGAGTTGAGGGGCCCCAGCACCTCGCGCGCGAAGCGGTACGTCTCCGTGAGGACCGCCTTCGCCTCGTCCGGGCCCCAGGCGTCGTAGGGGGCCGTGCCCGCCACCTGGCCGAAGCCGAACTGCTCGAACAGCGTGAAGAAGATCTCTCGAAGGTCGGTCTTGTAGGTGTTGATGCCGGCGGACATGGCCACTCCTGCGTAGGGGCTCGCTGCCTGCCTGCTTCCCGCAGGGCGGGAAAAAGTAAGGGTCAGCGGCCCATGTGACGCAGGAAGTGTGGCGTCGACTGATTTTTGAGTCAACCCAAGATGACACCCCGCGTTGACGAGCGGTCGAAGCCGCCCTTCTCGAACGCGGGAATTCGCCTTGGAACGCCCCTGGAAAGCCTACTTCTTGGCCTTCTTCGCGGCCGGGAGGGACGCCGTCTTGGCTGCTGGCTTCTCCCGGGGGGCGGTCTTCTTGGACGAGGCGCCGGAGCGGGGCTCGTCCGTCTCCTCGTCATCGTCCTCGTCGTCCTCGTCCCGGTCGCGCTCCGGGGCGGCGGGCGGCGACGCGCTGGTGGCGGCCTCCGGGGTGGCGGGCGCTGGGACGACCAGGCTCTCGCGGGGCACCTCCACCACGATGGGGGACTGGCCGGAGCGCTGCCGGTTCTCGTCCTCCAGCGAGTAGAAGAGCTGGATCTGCGAGCCGCCCTTCATGACGAGCTCGCCCTTCTGGTTCTCCGCCCAGAGGTCGATTTCGACGAAGTACCGGCCGCCGGAGCCGTGGCGGTCGCTCACGCGGCCCTTGCAGACCACGGTGTCGCCCGGCCACACCATCTTGATGAAGCGGACGTTGTAGCGCCGCAGCTGGCCGCCGCGGGCCCAGTCGCTGATGAGCTGGCCCAACATGCCCATGACGAGCATGCCGGGGGCGTAGACGGACGGCATGCCCACGCTCTTGGCGTAGAGCTCGTCCACGTGCACGGGGTTGTAGTCGCCGGAGGCGCCCGCGTAGCGCGACAGCTGGACGCGGTCCACCGGGGCCTTGGCCAGCGCCGGCAGCTCGTCACCGACGCGGATGGATTCGAAGTAGAGCTTGCGCGCGGGCATCAGGCGTTCTCCTTGGCGGCACGCACCACGAGGGTCCGGCGGGCGCGGAAGACGAGGTTGCCCTCTTCGTCCCGGCCTTCGTCCTCGATGACCGCGATGTCCATCTTGCCGGACATGCCCGGCCGCTCGAAGACGTCCGACACGCGGGTGGACACGTAGATGCGGTCCCCCGCGAAGATGGGCCGCTCGTAGTCGAAGCCCTGCTCGGCGTGCAGCAGGCTCTTGATGCCCACCCCCAACAGTTCCCGGAGGTCCGCGGCGGAATGGAACGACGCGGGAAATGTGGGCGGCGCGACGATGGTGGGGTAGCCCGAGGCGCGAGCGTACTCCTCATCGTAGTAGATGGGATTGTAGTCGCCGATTGCCTCGGCGAAGCGCCGGATGGCGCCCTTCTCCACCTCGTTGAGCGTCGGCGGCGAGGCGCGGCCAATCGCATTCTTGTCCAGCATTTCCCTCTCCTGATGAGTCTTCAGCGTCCTGACGGAAGCTCGAGCACCGTCAGGAGCCCGGCCTCCGCGGCCGTCAAACGTGGCGCGGCATTCACCAGCGCGTTCGCGGTGGCCCGGTCGCCCGCCACTCCCCCCGGTATCTCCAGCACCAGCTTTGGATCCGCGTCGATTTCGATGCGATCCCGTGGGTTGTCCGCCCCTACCGCGATGGTCAGCTCCAGGCGGACCCGCTCCTGCCCCTCCTCCAAACCCACCACGGACTGGAACATGCCCGCGACGCGGCCTTTCTTCACGACAAATGCGCCGCCGGTGATGTCCTCCTCGGCGAACACGGGAGTCACTTCCTCCTCGAAGTCGTCACAATCCAGCCCCAGCCCCACCGCCGCCAGCGCCGCGGACTCCACCAGCCCCACGTGGCCCAGCTCCTCGCGGTCCACCAGGTCGAAGAACTCCTCCTCCGTCAGGCCCGCGCCCACCTTGCGCTGCAGGGCCTCACGGCGCGTGCGTGCGTCCACCACGCGGCTGGCCGTCACCTTGCGCACGGGGCCGCACACCTGACCGGCGGTGGCCACCAGGCGGTCCAGCACGAAGCCCGGGTTCACGCCCGTGCCCACGATGGCGACGCCCGCCTTCTCGGCGGCGCGCTCCAGCTTCTCCGCCAGCTCCGGGTACTTGAGGTGCGGGAACGCCAGCTCCTCGCAGGTGCTGGCCACCGGCAGGCCCAGCTTCAGCGCGTCCAGCAGCTGGTCCATCACCTGGGCGAGCCGCGAGCTGGTGGCGTGCAGCACCACCACGCCCTTGCGGCGCCCCACGGCCTTCTCCAGCGAGTCCGAGACCTTGAAGCGCGGGCCGGCCAACCCCAGCACGTCGCCCAGGGGACGACCCACCAGGGAGGGCTGCGAATCCACCGCGCCCATCAGCTCCACTTCGGGGGACGACAGGGCAGCCCTGGCAATCTCCTGCCCGATGAACCCCAGCCCCATCACCACCACCGGCACCGGCCCATCAGGGGCTCTAGCCATCGGAGATTGCTCCCGAATTCCAAGGGGTTACAGCCATTTACGTTGGGTAGGAGGCCACCATAGAACACGGCTCGACGGGCAGGCAAGCAGGACGTGGAGTCCCGCGACCACCCGTTAGGGGGAAACTTCAAGAATTCCGGCAGTTTGGCGGCACTGGAAAGCTTGGGGGGGCCTGTCTGCCCGCATGCGGACCCGCTATAAGAGACTGAGAAAAACGCAGCCCACTCGCTCGGAGCGTATCAGCCCATGGCCCGAATCCTCGTGGTGGACGACGACGTGCTCATCCTCGCGGCACTGTCCCGGATCCTCCTCGCGGAGGGTTACGAGGTCGTGACACACAGTGACCCGGTGGTGGCGGCGCGGGAGCAGGGGTTCGACGTCGTCCTGACGGACTTCATGATGCCGTACCTCAACGGCATCGAGCTGTTGTCGGCACTGCGGGAGAAGAACCCTCGCGCGGTGCGGCTGATGCTGACGGCGGCGGCGGACTTCAAGACGGCGTCGGAGGCGGTGAACCGGGGCGAGGTCTTCCGGCTCCTGGGCAAGCCGTGGGCGCTGAGCGAGCTGACCAGCAGCGTGCGGCAGGCCATCGAGCACCACCGGCTGGTGGCGGCCAACGAGCGGCTGACGCGCGAGGTCGCGGAGAAGAACGCGGAGCTCCTGGCCATCAACGAGGGGCTGGAGCGCCGGGTCATCGAGCGAACCACGGGGCTGCTGGACGGGCTGATCAGCGCGCTGGACTACCGGGACACGGAGACGCAGTGGCACTCGCGGCGCGTGTCGCTGTACGCGCGGCGGCTGGCGCAGGAGATCGGCCTCACCGGGCCGGCGCTGGACGTGGTCGAGCAGGGCGCGCTCCTGCACGACATCGGGAAGATTGGCGTGCGGGACTCCATCCTGCTCAAGCCCGGGCCGCTCACGCCGGACGAGTGGGTGGAGATGAAGCTGCACCCGGAGTTCGGCTACCGGATGCTGGCGAAGATGCCGTACCTGCACGAGGCGGCGCTCATCGTCCTGCAGCACCAGGAGCGCTGGGACGGCAAGGGCTATCCGATGGGGCTCAAGGGCGAGGAGATCGTCATCGGGGCGCGCATCTTCTGCCTCGTGGACACGCTGGACGCGATCACCTCCGACCGGCCCTATCGCAAGGGGCGCCCCATGAGCGTGGCGCGCGACGAGGTCCGCCGCTGCGCGGGCACGCAGTTCGACCCGATGCTCGCGGAGGCGTTCCTCGGCCTGCCGGAGACGGAGTGGGCCCGCATCCGCCGCGAGGTGGAGGCGATGGAGGAGGCGGAGAGCCACCGCTGGACGGGCGCGAAGCTCAACGCCCAGGGCGAGCCCGTGCCCGCGCGCGCCGCCGGGGCCTGACGCGCGAGAGGCCCGCCTCAGGGGGCGCGGGTGCCGACGATGACGTCGTCGATGATCGTGCCCTCCAGGAGCGCGTCCACCACGTCCATGCCTTGAATCACTTCACCGAAGGCCGTGTAGCGACCGTCCAGATGCGGCTGCGGTGAGTGCGTGAAGAAGAACTGGCTGCCGCCGGTGTCCTTGCCCGACAGCGCCATCCCCACCGTGCCCCGCGCATACGGCCGACGCGTCATCTCGCAGCGGATGGAGTAACCGGGACCGCCCTCCCCGTCTCCGCGCGGATCTCCCCCCTGCGCGACGAAGTCCGGCACCACGCGGTGGAAGGTGATGCCCCGGAAGTAGCCCTGCTTCGCGAGCGCCATCAGGTTGCCGCCCGTGAGCGGCGCGTCCGGATCCAACAGGACCGTGATGTCGCCCTTGCGCGTGCGCAGCGTGAGCGTCGTGCCGGAAGGCGCGGCGGGCGGGCGGTAGGTGTCTGGAGGCAGCTCCACGCGGGCGGAGCGGACCGGCGTCCCCGTGAGCGTGGTGAGGGACTCGGCCGCGACCCGGCGCACGTTCGCGTGCGGATGGGCCAGCCATCCGCGCAGGCGGGGTTCCGCAGCCTGCCCCTGCAACGCGACCAGCGCGCCGGCCACGGCCTCCGCCAGGTCCGGCTCCTTGGGGACGCGGTCGGCCAGGGCCTGCACCGCGGTCAGGGCTTCGGCGTCCTTCAGCTTGCCGGCGGCGGCGGCGGCCAGCCCCGCCACCACCGCGTCCCCTCCTCCGATGAGCGCGCGAATGGGCGCCATCGCTTCGGGCACGGGGCGTTCGGAGAGGGCGTCCAGCGCGGCGCCGCGCACGATGGGGCTCACGTGGTTCAGGTAGGGCACCGCGAACGCAGCGCCGGTGGGCTGCCCCTTGAACTGCGCCACCTCGTGCAGTCCCAGCGCGAGTGAACGGGCTTCGGGGACGCGGCCGTAGCCGCACTGGAGGACCTGATCCAACGCGCCCAGCTGCCGGTCCATGGCCGCCGCGAAACGGCAGTCCAGCCAGGCGAGGTCCGCGTGGGCTTCATCGGACACGGCGGTGCCATCTGCTTCCGCCAGCGCACTCCTCATGCGCGACAACACCGGTCGGCCCTGGAGCGGAAGTCCCTGCTGCGCCACCGCCAGCAACACGTGGCCTTGCGCCGCCTTCCCCTCCGCCACCTGCTTCGCCAGGTGCGCCTGGCCTTCCAGTGCGCTCAGCGGGGCACAGGGTGAGCCGGCCTCGCACTTCGCGGCGAGCTGCGCCAGCGCACGCGCCACCTCCGCCGACGCGCGGGACGTGGCTTCGCCCAGCATCAGGTTCAGCGCCAGCGCGTCCCGCGGGCTGCCCAGGTCGCCCAGGCTCTTCACGCACGGGGCCATCACATCCGGTATCGAACTGGCCACGCAGGAGCGGAGCGCATCCACGCCGTCCAGCCGCTTCGACGCCGCCAGGAGGTACGCCCCGGCGACGTTCACCTCGCTCCGCAAGCGGGGTTCCAGCAGCGCGCGGATCGTCTCCAGGGGGACGTTCGCCACGGCCGCGGGTCCGGCCTTGCGCGCAGCCACGCCCAACGCCGTCGCCGCGGCCTCGGACCAGGGGCCATTGGCCGGAGACAGCCGGGCCGTCAGCACCTCCACGGCGCCAGGCGTGGCCAGCTTGCCCAGGGACTCCAGCAGCGTGTTGCGCACCCCGGCGTAGGCTTCCGAGGCCTCGGCGCGCACCAGCGCTTCCGTGAGCGCCGTCCGTGAGGCCTCCGGAAGCGGCTCCCACGACTGCGCCAGCTCACCCGCCGCGAAGGCGGCCTCCTCGCGCACGGCATTGCGCGGCGCCGTCAGCCCGGCGAGGACGGCCTCCAGCGTCTCCGCGTCCTGGATCCGCGCCAGGGCCCGGAGGGCGCGCACACGCACGGCCCAATCCGGCGCGGAGGTGGCGAACCGCACCAGGTCCCCGCCTCCCAGGGAGCGGCGGTCCTCCCAGTCCTGGATCCGCGCGATGACCTGTGAGGGCTCTTCCTGGGGCGGAGGCACGTCGGGTGTCGGCACCGAGCGCACACAGGCGCTCACGAGGAGGAATCCGGCGGACACGGCGGCGGGCAGGCGGGCCATGCTCGAATTGGCTAGGTCAATTCCCCGCGAAAATCCAGGGGTTATGCCGCTGAACAGGTTTGACAGCCGCGCGCCGGGGCCGGGAAGATATCGGGCCGTTTCCCCCCTCCCGGAGCACCGGCCCTGAACTGCCCAGGCTGCAATCGCAAGGTCGCGGAAGACACCGCCATCTGCCCCCACTGCGACCACATCATCGACGAGTCCTTCCTTGGGGGAACCGGGGATGAGGGGAACTCCGGCGGTGAGGACGAGAGCACCGGCATCCGTCCCCCGCCGCGCTCGCGGCCCCCTCCGGCCCGCGCGGCTCCGGAGCCTCGTGCACGTCCCGCTCCGGCCCGCGCCAGGACGGGCGCCCGCCCCGCCGCGCCGCCGCCGAGCGACGACGCCACCAACGTGCGCAGCATGGACGACATCGCGCGGGAGAAGGCCCAACGTGCCGCTCCTCCCGCCCGGGGCGGTGGCGCCGCCAGGGCCGCTCCCGCTCGCGCGCCGGCCCGTCGCGCCCCGGCGCCCGCTCCCGTCGAGGAGGAAGAGGACGACTCGGGCGACGCGGTGGCGGATCCCTGGTCCCGAGAGGCCCGGGAGCTGGAGTCACCCCGCTCCCCCATCGATGATCCGGAGGTCCTGCTGGACGACGCGCGCTCGTTCCTGCGCGAGCTGGAGGGCGGCGACCGCATCGCGTTCTGGGGCGCGACGCTGGTGGTGCTCTCCTGCTTCATGCCGTGGAAGGAGACGGCGGCGGACGGAGACTTCCTGGGCCTCATCAGCCTGGGGTTCGTCTCCTTCCTCTTCGCCGTGGCGACCATGGTCTTCGTGGGCCTGCGGGCGCGTCAGGTGATGACCTGGGTGAACCCCATGCTGCCGTGGGGCGCGCAGATGTTCTGCAGCGTGGTGACCCTCGTCTGGTCGCTGGTGTTCCTGAAGCTGTCCTCGGACACCACGCTCGTGCCGTCGCCGCTGGGCAACTCGGAGATGATGAACTCGTCGCCGAGCATCGGCTGTTTCCTGGGCATCCTCGGCGGCGTCATCGCGGTGCTGGGCACCTTGATGGGCCTGAAGCGCCAGGAGTAGGCCCGCGAGGATTTCGCTGCCGCGCCGGACGTGAGGCGGGCTACCGTCGCCCGCCACCATGTCCGACGCCACGCCCCTCTCCCGCCTCCTCGACGCGCTGGGCTCGGCCGTCGTGGGCCAGCCCCGCGTGCTGGCCGACCTGGTGACGGCCTTCCTCGCGCGCGGCCACGTGCTGCTGGAGGGCGTGCCCGGGGTCGCCAAGACGCTCACCGCGCGCAGCATGGCCGGGGCGCTGGGCCTGTCCTTCTCCCGCGTGCAGTTCACCCCGGACCTGATGCCCGCGGACATCCTGGGCACCAACGTCTTCCAGCCGCAGGAGCAGACCTTCCGCCTGATGAAGGGCCCCGTCTTCACGGAGGTCCTGGTCGCGGATGAAATCAACCGCACGCCGCCCAAGACGCAGGCGGCGCTCCTGGAGGCCATGGAGGAGCGGCAGGTCACCATCGACGGCGTCACCCACGCGCTGCCACCGCACTTCTTCGTCGTCGCCACGCAGAACCCGCTGGAGCTGGAGGGCACCTATCCCCTCCCCGAGGCGCAGCTGGATCGCTTCCTCATGCGCGTGCGCGTGGGCTACCCGGACGGCGACGCGGAGACGTCCCTCCTGCGCGCCTTCCACCAGCGCGAGGGCCGGCCGCCCGGCGTGTCCCGCGTGCTGGATGCCGCAACGCTGACGGAGCTGCAGGACCGCGCCGCGCGCGTCGCGTGTGACGACTCCATCCTCCAGTACGTGGTGCAGCTCGTGCGCGACACCCGTGCCCATCCCCGCGTGCGGCTGGGCGCGAGCCCCCGCGCCGCGCAGGCCCTGCTCGCGGCGGCCAAGGCGCACGCGGCGCTCCGGGGCACCGACTTCGTCACCCCGGATGACGTGAAGGCCGTCACGCCCAGCGTCCTCAACCACCGCCTCCTCCTCAAGGCCGAGGCGGAGGTGGAGGGCGTCACCGCGGATGACGTGCTGAAGCAGATGCTCGAACGGGTGCGAGTGCCCCGGTGAGCCTCGGGCGTCCCGTCCCCAGCGGCCTCGCCGTGGCGCTGTTCGCCGGGGCGCTGGTGCCCGCCGCGCTCGCGGTGGCGAGCCCCGCCTTCGGGTGGCTGGCGCTCGCGGTGGACGTGGCCGTCCTGCTCCTGTGCGCGGTGGACTTCCTGCGCGCGCCGCAGGCCCAAGACATCGACGCGCGCCGCGAGGTGGAGCCCATCCTCTCCTCCGGCGTGGACAACACCGTGCGCTGGGAGCTGCGTTCACGCACGGACCGGCCCGTACGCGGTGAGCTGCGCGACGAGCCGCCCCTGGACGTGGAGAGCCACGGCCACCGTCAGCCCTTCACGCTGGAGCCGAAGGACGCCACGCGGCTGACGTACCGCGTGCATCCTCCCTCCCGGGGCGACGCGCGCTTCGGCGACGTGAACCTGCGCCTGATGGGGCCCCTGGGCCTGTGCTCGCGGCAGGTGCGGCTGCCCGCGGGCCAGGACGTGAAGGTGTACCCGGACCTGCGCGCCCTGTCGCGCGAGGCGCTGACGCTGACGCGCGCGTCGGAGGCCGTGTCCGCGCGCACGCTGCTGCGCAAGTCCGTGGAGGGCCGCGAGTTCGAGTCGCTGCGCGAGTACCGCCCCGGCGACGACTACCGCCACATCGACTGGAAGTCCTCCGCGCGCCACGGCCACACGCTGGTCCGCACGTGGCAGCCGGAGCGCAACCAGCCCGTGCTGCTGCTGTTGGACTGCGGCCGTCACATGGCGGGCCGGGTGCAGGGGCGCCGGAAGCTGGACCACGCGGTGGACGCGGCGCTGCGGCTGGCGCGCGTGAGCCTGGACGCGGGGGACGTGGTGGGCGTGCTCGCGTTCGCCAGCGACGTGCGCACCTTCCTGCCCCCACGAAAGGGCGCGGAGCACCTGCGCCTCATCACCGAGTCCCTCTACCGCGCGGAGGCCGGCCTGGAGGAGAGCGACTACGGCCGCGCGTTCGACTTCGCCTTCGCCCGCCAGACGCGCCGCGCGCTGGTGGTGCTCTTCACCGACCTGGTGGACCCGGACGCGTCCTCCGCGCTCCTCACGCGCACGCTCGCCCTGCGCCCCCGGCACCTGCCCGTCGTCGCGTCGCTCCTGGACGAGGACCTGGAGGCCGCCGCCACGGACGTGCCCGGCGACGCGACGTCCGCCTACGCGCGGCAGGCCGCCTCCCGCATGGAGTCCGAGTACCGCCGCACCGCCACCACGCTGCGCGACGCGGGGGCACTGGTGGTGCGCGCGCCGGCCCGAGGATTCGGCGCCGCTGCACTCAACGTGTACCTGGACGTGAAGGCGCGCGGGCGGCTCTGAGCGCTCGCGACGCATTCGTCAAGCCCTTTGAGACATTCCGGCGCTCGCGCGCGCATGCGTCGCTTCGCCGAACAGCACGCTTGCCAATCGCGCGGAGGCCGAGTTTTCGGCCTCCGGGAGGACCCCCTTTACAGATGCGGATCGCTCCCCAGAATGGCGCGCCTCAACTGTTCGCGCGCACGCGCGCACGCTCCAAACCGGACGGGAGGCGGGACTTGGCGGAGGTCGCGAGGGGTTTGAAGCTGGAAGTGGAAGCGGACGCCGCGGCCATCGCGGCCCGTGCCGCGGAGGAGCTGGTGGAGGCGGGGCTGACGCCCTTCCACGAGCGGCTCCTCGCCGAGGAACTGCTCGCGCGCAGCGGTGACACGCAGCAGCGGCTGGCGAACGCGCTGGCCGAGGCGAAGGTGGACCTCAACCCCCACCAGGTCGAAGCCGCGATGTTCGCGTTGGACGCGCTGTCGCGCGGCGGCTGCATGCTCGCGGACGAGGTGGGCCTGGGGAAGACCATCGAGGCGGGCCTCGTCGTCGCCCAGCTCATGGCGGAGGGCAAGAACCGCATCCTCATCCTGGCCCCCGCAGTGCTGCGCGCGCAGTGGAATGCGGAATTGCGCGAGAAGTTCGACCTGGACAGCGTCCTCGTCGACGGCCGCGACGTGAAGAAGCACAACAACTGCTTCGATCAGCCCTTCCCCGTCATCTGCTCGCACCCGTTCGCGGCGAACCGCTCCGCGCTCGTGGCGGAGATTCCGTGGGACCTGATCATCATCGACGAGGCCCACCGGCTCCGGAACGCGCACCGCCCCAACAACAAGACGGGCCAGGCGCTGCGCGCGTCGCTGGCGGGCCGCCCCAAGCTGCTGCTCACCGCCACCCCGCTCCAGAATGACCTGATGGAGCTGTTCGGCCTGATGTCGCTCTTGGACGAGCAGATTTTGGGCCCCGAGCACGCCTTCCGCAGCCGCTACCGCGCGGACGAGGGCGGCGGCATGACGGAGGCCGCCGCGTGCGAGCTCAAGGAGCGGCTGGCCCCGGTGGTGCAGCGCACGCTGCGCCGGCAGGTGCGCGAATACGTCCGCTACACCAACCGCCGCAGCATCGTGGAGGACTTCCACCCGTCCCCCCAGGAGCATGACCTCTACGAGAAGGTCAGTGAGTACCTGCAGCGCTCGGAGGCCGCGGCCATCGAGCCGGGCAAGAAGACGCTCCTGACGCTGTGCTACCGCAAGCTGTTGGCCTCCTCCACGTTCGCCATCGCGCCCACGCTGCGGCGGCTGTCGGAGAACCTGGAGAAGCGCCTGACGGCCGCGCGGCTGGGACAGCAGGCCCTGTCGCTCTTCGAGCCGGAAGAGGCCAAGCAGTTCGTGGAGGAAGGCGAGGAGTGGTCCGACGACCCCGCCAAGGCGCCCCAGGTCCGCACGCTGGAGCAGGAAGTCTGGGAGCTGCGCCAGTACGCGGACCTCGCGGACTCCATCCGCATCAACGCCAAGGGTGAGGCGCTCAAGCGCGCCCTGGACCGCACCTTCGCGGTGATGCGCACGCACTCCTGGCCGGAGAAGGCGCTCATCTTCACGGAGTCCAAGCGCACGCAGCAGTACCTCTTCAACCTGCTGTCGGAGCACGGTTACAAGGACAAGATTTCACTCCTGTCCGGCGACGCCGGCGGCACGCCCGAGGAGCGCCGGGCGCTGGTGGAGGAGTTCCGCCACAAGACGCAGATCCTCATCTGCACGGAAGCGGGCGCGGAGGGCCTCAACCTCCAGTTCTGCAACCTGGTGGTGAACTACGACCTGCCGTGGAACCCGCAGCGCGTTGAGCAGCGCATCGGCCGGTGCCACCGCTACGGCCAGCAGCGCGACGTGCTGGTGGTGAACTTCCTCAACCGGCAGAACGCGGCGGACGCGCGCCTGTTCGAGCTCTTGGAGAAGAAGCTCAACCTCTTCGACGGCGTGTTCGGCGCGTCCGACGAAATCCTGGGCGCGCTGGAGAGCGGCGTGGACTTCGAGCGCCGCGTGCTGGACATCTACCAGTCCTGCCGCGACCCGAAGGACATCAACGTCGCCTTCGACAAGCTGCGCGAGGAGCTGGAGGGCAGCATCAACCAGCGCATGACGTCGATGCGCTCGGTGGTGCTGGAGCGCTTCGACGGCGACGTGCGCCGCCGGCTGCGCGTGGCGGGAGACGCGGCCAAGGAGGTCGTGGCCAAGCGCCAGCAGGAGGCGAAGGCGCTCACCGGATCCGTGCTGGGCAGCCGCACCTCCGGACGGCTCCAGGTGGCCAAGGCCGCCTACGCGGTGCGCGACCGCACCCAGGACACCGTCAGCTACCTGCAGCTGGACGCGGCGGGGCTTCCCTCGCGGCTGGCGCGGCTGGCCGGCAGCGAGGGCTGGTGGTTCGTCTACAAGTTCGAGACGACGGGCCTCAAGCCGGAGGAGAAGCTGGTCCACCTGGTGCTGGTGAAGGACCGGGACGGCGGCTTCCGCGCCCTGCCGCTGACGGACGGTGTCCACTTCACGAAGCTCGACGCCAAGGAAGAGAAGCGCCGGCAGCCCGCGCCGGTGTCGGTCCAGCTCATGCAAGAGCAGTCGCTCATGACCGCCAAGGATGAGCTGATTCGGGCCGCGGAACGGCGCAACGCGTTGGAGCTGGACAAGGCCAAGGAGCGCGCGGACCGCTACGTCGAGGACTGCCTGATGGAGTCGCGCGAGGTGGTGGAGGCCGCCCGCCAGGCGTGGTTCGACGCGCGCAAGGAAGTGGCCGGCGTCGAGGACGTCGCGGAGCGGGCGAAGGCGCGGGCGCACTCGGACCGCCTGGAGCGCGACTACCGCCGCAAGCTGGCGTCGCTGCGCAACGAGGAGGAGAAGCGCTACGCCTCCAAGGACCGGCAGATGGCGGAGCTGGCGAACAAGGCGCGCGTGACGGAGAAGCGCACCCTCATCGCCTCCGCGTACTTCTGGCTGTCGTGAGGGGCGCGAGCCCCGTCACAGGGGCTTGAGCCGCACCCACGTCGCGCCCCAGCCTCCGTCCGCCTCGGAGGCGGTCTGGAAGCCTTCCACTTCTGGCAGCGTGGGCAGCAGGGACTGCACGGTGCGCCTCAGCGCGCCCGTGCCCTTGCCGTGGATGATGCGCACGTCGAGCACGCCCTCCTGGCGGCAGGCCCAGAGGTACTCGGTGACGAGTTCCTTCACCTCGCGAGGCTGGAAGAGATGCAGGTCGAGGTTCCCATCGACCGGAATTTCTACCGCCTCCAGCTCATCGGGCGGCGGCTCCGGCCCCTCCGGTGGCAGGGGCGGGAGTGGCTTTCGGCGTGACACCGTAGCGGGCCTCCTCCTGGCGCTGCTTCTCCTCGGCCGCCAGACGCTGACGCTCGCGCGCCAGCCGGAACTGTTCCTTGAGGCTGGTGATCTCCCCCTTGAGCTGGTTGATGTCCTCCTTCACCGCTCGCGGATGGCTTTCCTCAGCCACGTCCACGTGATTGCCCGCACGCTTGCCCTCCGAGCCGGCTCCACCGGAGGAGGTCATCTGCATCAACAGCGCGGCCAGGGTCATCACCTTCATGCCCAATCACGTAAGCAAGCGCCGTGCTCGCGCGCAAGTCATGTTGCGTGAGCGGCGCCTCTCTGACCGCCCTCTTCCTTGTGTGACACGACGCGTTCCGCGAGCCGGACCGCGGACAGGGGGGCGCTGCCTTCCGCCTTGTTGTTGATGGTCACGAAGACGGGGCGGTCGCGCCGCACCGCGGCCATGCACACGCGGGCCAGCACGTCGCAGGTGCCCACGTCCTCGTCCACCAGCCGGTTGAACGGCGCGTAGCGGGCGTAGGCCTCCTCGTAGCCCAGGTTCGGCGGCAGCATCCAGCGCACCACCACGGCGCGGGCCTCGAAGGCGCGGGTGAGCTTCGCCTGCCGCGCGACGGGCGGCATGTGGGCCCACACCGCGAGCACCGGGCTCACGCCCGTGTCCGCGAGCGCCTGGGCGAAGCCCTCCGTGAGCAGCTCCTCGTTGCGCACCTCCACCGCGTACAGCGGCCCGCGGGGCAGCGCGGAGAAGAACGCGTGCAGCCGCTCCACGAAGCGGCCCGCGCCGCCCAATGCCGCCGGGTCCTGGGGCGGGAACTGGAAGACGAGCGGCCCGGCCTTGTCGCCCAGCCCTTCCAGGAACGGCGCCACCACGTGGTCCACGGCGTAGGCCGCCTGGAGGAAGCGGTCATTCACCTGTCCCCGGTGCGCGCCGTACCGGTCGTGCACGGGGAAGCGCGCCAGCGTGCAGGCCTCGTGGGCCTTCACCAGGAAGCGGAAGCCGTCCGGCACCTGCTCGGCGTACTCGGCGAAGGTGGTGGCTGGCACCGGCGCGTAGAACGTCCGGTCGATGCCTACCGTGCGCAGCACCGGGTGGCGCGCGTAGGCGGCCAGGCCCTCGCGCGCCAGCTGGGTGGTGCTGGCCTCATGGTCGTAGACGAGCCCGTTCCAACCCGGGAAGGTCCACGACGACGTGCCCAGGTAGACGCCCCGCGGAAGCTGCTCGCCCAGCATGCGCAGGCCGTCGGACGGCTCGGCGGGCCCCACCGGCTGGGTCCTGCGCCGCGACGACGCCGGGGGCTCCTCCACCGCTCCGGTGAAGAGGTCGAACTGCGCGGGTCTTCGCGGTGCGCTCATGCGTGCAGCTCCTCTCCCACGGCGGGAAAGCCCTGGGAGTAATCCCCGAGCCCAGACGATGCAGCAGGTTGCCCCGATTCGAGGAGACGTTCCAGGTTTCCGGCACGCCCCCCAGGCGGACGGCCACGCACGGACGGTCCGCGTCCCTTCACCACGGTATGTGATTGGACCTATGTCCAAATGCAAACGCAGTCGCCTCACAGTAATATGCTCAAACCGAGCAATTCAGCACTACTCATGTAAAGCTTGAACGGGATTGCAACGGCCGGGGGGCCTCATGGACTGGTCGTTGACCGCATCGCTGCTCGCGGAGCGGGACACGCGCCCCATCGTCGTGATGGACCGGCGCGGTCGCATCGAGTTGGCGAACGGCGCGTTCACGTCGCTGCTGGGCCGGCCCCGTGAGGAGTTGTTGGGGCGCCGCTGGACGGATGTCTGCACGCCGCGCGAGCATGGACGCAAGGTGGGGCAGGCGCTGCGGGCCATCTTCACCAGCGCGGAGACCCGGCTGGAGACGGAGGTGCTCACGCGCGAAGGTGAGCGGCTGTCGGTGGAGCTGGACGTGGCCGCCGTGGGCCGCCCTCCCCTGCGGCTGGTGGCCATCATCACGCGCACCTCTCCGCCCCTCTGCGTCCCTGAGCGCACCGTCGTCCCGGAGCCGGCCCGGGCCCAGGGGCTCCACCGGGACCTGAGCTATGAAATCTCCACCGAGCTGTCGTCGTTCGGGACGCTCAAGGCGGTGTGGACCTCCGGGGAGGCGCGGCAGGAGGAGATGCTGGGCCAGCCGTGCTTCGGCGCCTTCGCGCACCGGGACGCCCCCTGTCTGGACTGCCCGCTGACGATGGCGGCCCCTGGCTCCTGGCCGCACACCATCGTGCGGCAGGCCTCCGAGCACGCCGAGGGCTATGAGGTCGTCACCGCCACGCCCACGGGCGCCGGCACCGCGCGCGTCAGCGTACACACCATTGGTGATGAGACCCTCAGCGGCCTCTTCGAGGCGAAGGTGCGGCGCATGGCGAACGCCGCGCGGCTGTCCGAGCGGGAAGGCGATGTGTTGCGATATCTCGCGCTCGGCCGCTCGCCGGCCGACATTTCGACCGTGTTAGGGATTACCGAGCGCACTGTGAAATTCCACCAGACCAACCTCCTCCGGAAGCTGGGCGCGGAGACGCGCTACGACCTGCTCCGCCTGTTCTTCTGACCAGGGCGCCTGCCCTCCGGGACAGCTTTCACACCGTTGACTTTGGAGGATGCTGGGACTTCGACTCCGGAGTCTTGTGGGTCGGGGGGGCCGTTGCCCATGGGCAGCGCCAGTCAAATCCGTCTCATCAAACACATACAGTCTGTCTGGACTTTTGTCCAAGGGCGTCCTGCCTGTGAGTGACACTCCGGGCTGGGACGACGTGATGCGGGAGTTCCTCCTCGAGTCTCGCGAGCACGTGCAGAGCATCGAGGCGACGGTGCTGGAGCTGGAGGCGCAGCCGGGCTCGCAGCCATTGCTGGCGCAGCTGTTCCGGGCCCTGCACACCGTGAAGGGCACCTGCGGCTTCCTGGGCTTCAGCCGCCTGGAGGCGCTGATGCACGCCGCCGAGGAGATGCTCGGCCTGGCGCGCGACCGGCGCCTGATGCTGGACCGCGAGCGCGTGTCCACGCTGCTGGCAGCGGCGGACGCGGCGCGTGGCACGCTGGAGCACATCGAGGCGACGGGGCTGGAGCCCGCGGTGGACCACTCCGCGCTGCTTGCTCGCATGGCGGGCGCGGCGGCGGGCTCCGCGCCGCTGGAGGTGTCCGAGCCCCTGACGCCTCCGGGCGCCGTGCCCTGGCGCGGCGCCGCGACCGGGGTGGACTCCAAGCTGCGCGTGGACGTGGCGCTGCTGGACCGGTTGATGAACCTGATGGGCGAGCTGGTGCTGGCTCGCAACCGCATCCTCCAGTGCGCGGCCTCGCCCACGCCGGGCGCGGACCTGCTCACCGCGTCGCAGCGGCTGGATGTCGTCACCACGCAGGTGCAGCAGGTGGTGATGAAGACGCGGCTCCAGCCGGTGGGCCAGGTGTGGAACCGCTTCCCCCGGCTGGTGCGCGAGCTGGCGCACGGGTGCGGCAAGCAGGTGCGGCTGCAGCTGCAGGGCGCGGGCACGGAGCTGGACAAGACGCTGGTGGAGGCGCTGCATGATCCGCTCACCCACCTCTTGCGCAACGCCGTGGACCACGGCGTGGAGACGCCCGAGCAGCGCCGCGCCGCGGGCAAGCCGCCCGTGGGGTGCCTGACGCTGAGCGCGTCGCATGAAGGCGGGCTCGTACACCTGGGCATGTCCGACGACGGCGCGGGCATCGACGTGCAGCGCGTGCGGCAGGTCGCGGTGCAGCGGGGCCTGCTCACGGCCGACCAGGCGGCGCGGATGCCGGACGCGGACGCGCGGATGCTCATCTTCATGCCGGGCTTCAGCACCGCGGAGCGCGTCACGTCGCTGTCCGGCCGGGGCGTGGGCATGGACGTGGTGCGCTCGCAGGTGGAGCGCATTGGCGGCACCGTGGAGGTGCACAGCCGGCCCGGTCAGGGCACGACGTTCACCCTGAAGATTCCCCTCACGCTGGCCATCATCCCGGCGCTGCTCGTCACCTGCCGGGGAGACCGCTACGCGCTGCCGCAGGCCTCCCTGCGGGAGGTGGTGTTCCTGGAGCCGGCCCAGGCGCGCAAGGACATCACCCGCATCCAGGGCGCGTGCGTCCTGCGGCTGCGCGGAGAGCTGCTGCCGCTGGTGGTGCTCGCCGCCGAGCTGGGCGTGGGGCCGGCCATGCCGGACCTGGACGAGGGCGCCACCGTCGTCGTGCTCCAGGCCGGAGAGCGCACCTTCGGGCTGTGGGTGGACGCCATCCACGACACGGAGGAGATCGTCGTCAAGCCGCTGTGGAAGCACCTGAAGGGGCTGGCCTGCTACGCGGGGGCGACGGTGCTGGGCGACGGGCGCGTGGCGCTCATCCTGGACGCCATGGGCCTGGGCCGCCGCGTGGGCACGGTCACCGAGGCGCAGGCCCAGGTCGTCATTCCGGAGGCTGCTCCGGAAACACCGACCCCGGAGGAGCCGCGCGAGCGCGTGCTGCTGTGCCGCAATGGCGCGGAGGGCCGCGTGGCGATTCCCCTGTCGCGTGTGGCCCGGCTGGAGGAGCTGCCCGCATCGGACGTGGAGCGGCTGAGCGGAGGCATGGCGATGGCGCGCTACCACGGGCAGCTGCTGCCGCTGGTGCACGTGGCCTCCGTGCTGGAGGCGAGGCCCGGCGCGACCGAGCGGATCACGCAACACCTCCAGGTCGCGCTGGGTGAGTCGCTGTCCGTCGTCGTCACCCAGCACGCGGACACGCGCGTGGGGCTGGTGGTGGACGCCATCCTCGACGTCGCGGAGGTGGAGCTCGCGCTCCAGCGGGAGACGCGCCGCCCGGGCGTGCTGGGCTCCATGGTGGTGCAGGCCCGGGCCACCGAGTTCCTGGACGTGGAGGGCACCGTGCGCGCCGTGCACCCGGAGCTGCTGACAGGCGGGGCGCCGTGAGCGGCTTCCGCCAGCTGTGCTCGTTCCAGGTGGGCGACCACCTGTTCGGCCTGGACATCGAACGCGTGCAGGAGATCCTGCTGCCGCCCCCGCTCACGCGCGTCCCTGGCGCGCCTCCGGAGGTGGCGGGGCTGCTCAACCTGCGCGGGCAGATCGTCCCCGCCATCGACCTGCGCCGCCGCCTGGACCTCCCCGAAGGCACCGCCCCCGCGGACGCGCCCCACGTCGTGCTGCGCGGCGACGAGGGCGCGGTGAGCCTTCGCGTGGATGCCATTGGCGACATCCTCCCCTTCGAGCAGTCGGACCTGGCGCCGCTGCCGGACAACCTGCGCGGGCCGCTGCGCTCGCTGCTGTTGGGTGTCCATGCGCTGCCGGACCGGCTGCTGCTCGTGTTGTCCGCGGACGCGGTGGTGGACGGGCTCTCGCCCGCGTCCAGCGCCTCCGCCACCCCTTCCTTCCCCGTGCTTCCCCAGGAGTCCCGCTGATGGCCCGCCCGACCGCGCCCGCCGTGAAAACCACCCTCTTCCAGCGCCTGGGCGGCAAGGCCCCCCTGACGGCCGCCGTGCAGAAGCTCTACGCGCGGGTGATGACGGACGCGCTGCTCAAGCCCTACTTCCGCCGCGCGGACCTGGTCCAGATCCAGCGCCAGATGATCGCGTTCCTCACCCGGTTCCTGGGCGGACCGGGCGTCTACAAGGGCCCGTCGATGCGCGACGTGCACGCGCGCCTGGAGCTCAAGCCCCATCACTTCGAGCGCGTCGCTGAACACCTGGCCACCGTGCTGGATGAGCTGGATGTGTCGGCCCCCGTTGCCCGCGAGCTGCTGACGGCCGTGGGCACGTCGCAGGACGACCTCGTGAGCAGGCCCGTGGCGAAAGCGAAGGCCGCCTCGCGGACCGCCGCAGTGAAGCGTGCTCCGGAGCGTGCCTCCCGGACGGAGGGACGCCGGGTCGCCGCCGCGTCCGCGCCCGCGGCCCGGTCCTCGCGCCGCCGCGCGCCCACACCGCTCGAAGGCGCCCTGAGCGAGGCGGTGCTGGACGCGGCGAGCGTCAACCTGTTCGTCCTGGACGCGGACCTGGCCATCGTCTTCTCGAACGCGTCCTCCTCGGAGGCCATCGAGCGCATCAACCAGGCGTCGGGCCTCCGCGACGGCGCGGGTGACGTGGGCAGCGACTTCCTCGCCCACTTCGAGCACCAGCTCCGGCTGGAGGAGGAGCGGCTGCTGGATCCCTCCGCGCTGCCGCACGAGGCCCACTTCGCGGTGGGCCCCACCCTGCTCAAGGCGCGCATCGACGGCATCCCGGGCCTGGGCGGGGCGCTCACCGGCTACGTGGTGACGTGGACGGACGTCACGGATCAGCAGCGCGCGGACACGGAGCTGGCTCGCCTGAGGGCCATGATGGAGAACGCGCCCACCTGCGTGATGGTGGCCGACCTGGACCTGAAGATCATCTACCTGAACCCCGCCTCGCGCCGGCTGTTGCAGCGCGTGGAGAAGCACCTGCCCGTCGCCGCGGACCGCGTGCTGGGCTCCCACATCGACGTCTTCCACCGGGACGTGACGTACCAGCGGAAGATCCTGGCCAACGACAAGAACCTGCCGGTGCGCGCGAACATCCCCATTGGCCCGGAGACCGCGGACCTGCTGGTGACGGCGGTGTACGACGGCCAGGGCCGCTACCTGGGCCCCATGGTGACGTGGGAGCTGATCACGGAGAAGCTCGCCGTGCAGCAACGCGAGCAGGAGCTGGACACCACCCTGCGCGGCATCTTCCAGGAGGTGACGCAGCACTCGCAGACGCTCGCCGCGTCGTCGCAGGAGCTGTCCAGCGTCAGCCAGCAGATGGTGAGCAACGCGCAGGAGACCGCGGCGCAGGCCACGCAGGTGTCCGCTGGCGCCGAACAGGTCAGCCGCAACGTGCAGAGCGTCGCGTCCGGCATGGAGGAGGTCAACGCGAACATCCGCGAGGTGGCGCGCAACGCGAGCTCCGCCGCCAAGGTGGCCGCGTCCGCGGTGAAGCTCGCGGACTCCACCTCCAACGTCGTCGGCAAGCTGGGGACGAGCAGCCAGGAGATTGGCAAGGTCATCAAGGTCATCACCTCCATCGCGCAGCAGACGAACCTGCTGGCGCTCAACGCGACCATCGAGGCGGCCCGCGCCGGTGAGGCGGGCCGGGGCTTCGCGGTGGTGGCCAACGAGGTGAAGGAGCTGGCGCGCGAGACGGCCCGCGCCACGGAGGACATCGGCCAGAAGATCGGCACCATCCAGGGCGACACCGAGGAGGTGGTCAACGCCATCCTGGAGATTGGCGCCACCATCAGCCGCATCAACGAGCTGCAGACGTCCATCGCGTCCTCCGTGGAGGAGCAGACGGCCACCGCGGGGGAGATCCTCCGCAACGTGGGCGAGGCCGCCAAGGGCAGTCAGCAGATCTCCGAGAACATGGCCGCCGTGGCGGAGGCCGCGCGCAGCACCACCGAGGGCGCGGGCAGCACGCAGCGCTCGGCGGTGGAGCTGGCCCACATGGCGCAGTCGCTGCAACGGCTGGTCGTGCAGGTGGACACCTCCGACAAGCCGGCGCGGACGAAATAGCGCGGACGGCATCAGGCCCACGGAGCCACGGCACGTGCGAACCGGATTGAAGCGGTGGTGGGAGCTGGGCCAGGTGGCCCGTGCCTCCTCGCGATTGCGGCGGGTGTCCCGGCCCCAGGACGCGGAGCGGGCGCAGCGGGAGCTGACCGAGCGGCTGTTGGGGCTGCGCGGGCTGCCCCAGAAGGTGGGCCAGGTGCTCACGCTCGCGGAGCTGGGCGCGGACACGCCGGGGTTCGGTTCGCTCGCGGAGGCGCCCTCCCCGCTCGCGCCGGAGGCCGCGCTGGCGGAGGTGTCCCGCCGGCTGGGCCGCCCCTGGCGGGAGGTGTTCCGGTCGCTGGAGGGCGTGGGCATTGCCGCGTCGCTCGGCCAGGTGCACCGGGGCGTGCTGCATGACGGGCGCGCCGTGGCCGTGAAACTGCGGCACCCGGGCATCGCGGAGGCCGTGCGGGATGATCTGCGCGCGCTGGGATGGCTGGCCGCGCCGCTGGGAGGCTGGCGCGGGAAGCTGGACCTGTCCGCCTACCGCCATGAGCTGGCCCGCATGCTCCAGGGCGAGCTGGACTATCACCACGAGGCCCAGGCCCTGCGGGACGCGGGCACGCGCATGGCGGACGTGCCGGGCGTCGTCGTCCCCGTGCCGGTGGATGCGCTCACGCGGGAAGACCTGCTGGTGATGACCTGGGTGGAGGGCGTGTCGCTCGCGGATGGCTGGCGCTGGAGCGAAGCGGACCGCCGCGCGCTGTCCACGACGCTGGTGCGGCTGTTCCTCCACGGCTGCTTCACGTGGGGAACGCTCCACGCGGATCCGCACCCGGGCAACTACCGCGTGTCGCGGGGGCCGGACGGCAAGCCCGTGCTGGGCGTGCTCGACTTCGGCTGCGTGAAGCCGCTGCCTCCGGAGCTGGCCGTGGGGCTGGGACGGTTGATCTCACTCCTCAAGGGTCCGAGTACGCCGCCGCGCCCGGAGCAGCTCCTATCCGCGTGGGTGATGCTGGGCTTCGCGCCGGAGCTGCTGGAGCCCATGGAGGAGGCGCTGCCCGCCGTCAGCCGCGTGCTGCTGGAGCCCTTCCTCCTGGACCGGCCCTTCCATGCGCGAAGCTGGCGCTTGGGCGAGCGGCTCACCGAGGCGCTGGGGCCGCACCGCTGGAACTTCCGCGCGGCGGGGCCGGCGTCGCTCCTGTTCGTCCTGCGCGCGTTCCACGGGCTGGTGCGCCACCTGGACGTGATGGACGTGCCCATCGCCTGGGGGCCGCTCCTGGACGAGGCCCGCGCCCCGTCGCTGCCGCCTCCGCCGTCGCCTCCGGAGGCGCGCGTGGAGGGCGCCGCGCGCTACCTGAAGGTCCTGGTGACGGAAGGTGGGCACACGCGCGTCGCGCTGACCTTCCGCGCGGACGTGGCGGCGCACCTGGAGGACCTGCTGCCGGAGGACCTGCCTCGCAAGCTGGCGGCGCGGGGCCTGGATGCGGCGGCCATGGGTATCGCGGCGGTCGCGGCGGGGCTGCGGCCGTCGGAGTTGTTCCACCTGGACGAGGGCCCCCGGCGTGTCCGGGTCTGGCTTGAATGACTTACGGACAAGGAGGTGACGGATGGTCACCATCGGCATGAACTACGAAGTGCGTGAGGGCAAGGCGGAAGCCTTCGAGCGGAAGTTCGCGCTCGTGCTGGAGGCGATGTGCAAGCTGCCGACGCACGTGCACACGGAGCTGTTCAAGAGCGTGGGAGCGCCGGGGCGCTACCTCATCGTCTCCGAGTGGCACAGCCGCGAGGGCTTCGACGCCTTCATCGCGTCCGAGGCCTTCCACCGCGTGACGGACTGGGGCGCCAGCGCCATCCTCGCGAGCCGGCCGCGCCACGAGGTGTATGGCGAGAGGGCCTCCGGTGCCCCCATGGGGCGCTGCCCTGTCGCGCACGCGGCGCGGTGAAGCGGGTGCGAATGAACGCCATCCGGGTCCTGGTGGTGGACGACGCGGCCGTGGTGCGGCGCCAGGTGTCGCTGCTGCTGGGCGCGGCCCCAGGCCTGGAGGTCGTCGCCACCGCGCCCAATGGCCGCATCGCCCTGGCGAAGGTGGAGCAGTTCCAGCCGGACGTGGTGCTGTTGGACCTGGAGATGCCGGAACTGGACGGGCTGGAGACGCTGAAGCTCCTGCGCCAGCGTGCCCCGGAGCTGCCCGTGGTGATGTTCAGCGCGCTCACCGAACGCGGGGGCATGCTGACCCTGGAGGCGCTCGCGCTGGGGGCCCGCGACTACGTGACGAAGCCCACGTCCGCGGGCGGGATGAACATCACCGTGGAGGCCGTGCGGGACGAGCTGGTGCGCAAGCTCAAGGCGCTGAACGTGCGCGCGCCGTCCGCTCCGCCTTCGACGTCACCGGTGCCGCGCGAGCCCGTGGCCCGGCCACGAATGCCCGCGCGGGTGGAGGCCATCGTCGTCGGCGCGTCCACCGGAGGCCCGGGCGCGCTGGTGCGCCTGGTGTCCGCGCTGCCCGCGGACCTGCCGGTGCCGGTGTTCATCGTGCAGCACATGCCGCCCCTCTTCACCCGGCTGCTCGCGGAGCGGTTGCAGGGCGTGACACCGCTCACCGTGCGCGAGGCGGTGACGGGCGCATCCGTGCAGGCGGGCGAGGTGTGGATCGCTCCCGGCGACTTCCACCTGGCCGTGTGCCGGGACGCGACGGGCGTGCGGCTGCTCACGCACCAGGGGCCGGCGGAGAACGCGTGCCGTCCGGCGGTGGACCTGCTCTTCCGCTCCGCGGCGGAGGTGTACGGCGCGGGGGTGCTGGCGGTGGTGCTCACCGGCATGGGCCAGGACGGGCTGCGCGGCTGCCGGCGGGTGAACGAGGCAGGCGGCCAGGTGGTCGTGCAGGACCAGGCCAGCTGCGTCGTCGGCAGCATGCCGGGCGCGGTGGAACAGGCGGGGCTGGCGGATGCCGTGATGCCCCTGGAGGCGCTGGCGTTGGAGCTGGCGCGGCGCGTGGATGCGCGCGGACGGAGGACCTGAGCATGTCCCTGCTTCCCGACGACTTCGCGTACCTGCGGCAGCGCGTGCTGCGCCGCTCCGGGCTCGTGCTGGAGCCCGACACGTACGCGCTGGTGGAGACGCGGCTCACGCCCCTCATGCGCGAGGAGCGGCTGCCGGACCTCTCCGCCCTGGTCGCGCGGTTGCGCTCGCAGCCGGAGGACAGTCCGCTGCACCAGCGTCTGGCGGAGGCGCTGGCCAACCACGAGACGGCCTTCTTCCGCGACGCGCCCGTCTTCGAGGCCCTGCGCGCCACGGTGCTCCCCACCCTGCTGGCGAAGCGCGTCCGCACGCGAACGCTGCGCATCTGGTGCGCGGCGTGCGCCTACGGTCAGGAGCCCTACAGCATCGCGATGACGCTGGCCGAGGCCGGGCTGCTCATCACCGGGTGGACGGTGCGCATCCTCGCCACCGACTTCTCCACCCGCGCCATCGTGCGCGCCTGCGAGGCCCGCTACGACGCGAAGGAGATCCACCGGGGCCTGACGCCCGAGCTGCGCCAGCGCTACTTCCACCAGGAGCGCGACGGGTGGCGGCTGAGCGAACAGGTCCGCAAGCCGGTGGAGTTCCGGCCGCTCAACCTGATGGACGACCTCCCGCGGGAAGCGCCCGTGGACCTCGTCTTCCTGCGCAACGTGATGATCTACTGGGACGCGCCCACCCGGCGCGCGGTGCTCGCCCGCGTGCGGCGGATGCTCCACGCGGACGGCTACCTGGTGCTGGGCGCCGCGGAGGCCTCGCCCCTGGTGGAGGACGGCTTCACGCGGCACCTGATTGGCCAGACGAGCTGGTACCGCCCCACGCCCGCCTCTCCTGGCGTCCGCGCGCCCTTGGAGGACGCGCGGCGCGCTCCCCGCTCCGGCGCTACACCTTGAGGCGGATGGCGCCCGGCAGCAGCGTCATGGTGCAGGGCAGCCGGCCCGGCGTCTCGCCGTCCACGTCCAGGAACACGTCGCCCGTCAGCGGCTCCGCGTGGATCGTGCGGCAGCGCAGCCGCCGCGTGCCCTTCCAGGTGACGTGGTCGCCGTTGTAGACGCCCTTGGACTTGAGGACGAAGTCGGACAGGCCGTAGTTGGACCAGATGGTGACGTCGAAGAGGCCGTCGTGCGTCACCGCCTCTGGCGCCACGAACATGCCGCTGCCGAAGTAGCGGCCGTTGGCCACGGCCACCGCGGTGACGCTCACCACCTCCGGCTCGCCGCCGTCCACCGTGAGGCGCACCTGCTGCTCCTGGTACTTGATGAGGCCCTTCACGGTGCCCCACATGAAGCTCAGGTTGCCGCCCAGCGCCTTGCTGCCCTGGTTCACCTCGCGGGCCACCACCGCGCTCACGCCGAACGAGGCGATGTTGGCGAAGAAGCGCGTGGCCGGCTTGCCGTCGTTGTCGGTGAACTCCAGCCGTCCCACGTCGAAGGGCTCGGTCTTCTCCGTGCGCAGCCGCTCCAGCGCGGACGTCAGCTCCAGGTCCCACCCGAAGGTGCGGCGGAAGTCGCCGCCCGTGCCTCGGGGCAACAGCCCCAGCGTGGCCCGGGGGTTGATGACCTGACCGTCGCGAAAGAAGCCGTTGGTGACCTCGTTGAGGGTGCCGTCGCCGCCCACCGCGACGATGCACTCATAGCCATCGTCGATGGCCTGCCGCGCCAGACGCGCCGCATCCATGCCGCCGCTGGTGAAGCCGGACCCGAAGTCACCGAGCACCTTGCCCACCTGCGCGGAGATCTCCACCCATCGCTTCCCCGTCTGCCCGTTGGCGCTGCGCGGGTTGACCACGAGGAACGTCTTCATTCAGTGCCTTCTCCCTGCTGCCAGAACGGCCTGTTTACGCAATTGTGAGCCAAGGCTCCACTCCGTGACCCACCGGAGGGCCTCATCGCCCGGGGTGTTTGTCACCCGGCCCCGTCCATGCTGGGCTCTCCGCCCCCTGTTTT